>JBMTAX010000129.1:0-7565 GCA_049429145.1 Myxococcota bacterium | reverse complement strand
GGTCGAGTTTGCCCGTATAGAGGGCCATTCCGATCTGGGCGTTTGCTCCCATCTTATCGAGGGCGGCGATGTCGGCGGGGGTGGTCACACCGCCGGCGATGGTGAGCTCGGCATCGCCGGCGGCGGCGCGGAGCCGGGCCGCGCTCTCGAGGTCAGTCCCGCCGAGTCGACCCTCTTTCTCGACGAAGGTGACCAGAAAGGAACTCGCATAGGGCAACAGCTCCGCGAGCCGCTGTTCAATGGAGGCGCCAGTCTTCGTTTGCCACCCCTCGACCACGACCTCGCCGAGGACGGCGTCGAGGGCAACGCAGACCCTGTCTCGAGGCAGCTGCGAGAGAAACTCTGGCGTCGCGCGGGTGCCGATGACGACACGGGTAGCGCCTGCGTCGAGATAGTCGCGGGCAGTCTCGACGTCCCGTACACCACCCCCCACCCGTGCAGGCCCTTTGCGCAGCAGCTCCTTGATCAGCGCGCGGTTGTCGCCGGTGCCAAGGGCTGCGTCGAGGTCGACGATGGCGATCTCCCCGGCGAGCATCAGTTGGTCGGCAACGGGCCTTGGATCGCCCGCGTCAACGGCGAGCTCTTTGCCGCCCACCAACTGGACTGCATGTCCACCGCGGAGGTCGATGGAGGGGAGAATCATCGTCGCACCTTGAGGCCACGGGCAGAGAGTTGGTCTTTGACATCGCGCACGGTGAGATCTCCGTCGTGAAAGATCGAAGCGGCGAGCGCAGCGTCGGCGCCGGCGAGGTAGGCATCGTAGAGGTCGTCGGGGGAGGCGGCTCCTCCCGAAGCGATGAGGGGCAGGGTGACCTGCGTGCGCATGGCCGCGAGGAGCTCGGTGTCGTAGCCCGACCGCGTGCCGTCTTTGTCCCAGCTCGTCAGCAAAATCTCACCTGCCCCGCGTCGCATTCCTTCTTCGGCCCATGCCACGGCGCAGAGGCCGGTGCGCTCTTTGCCGCTCATCACCACGACTTCAAACTCGCTTTCGCTTGGGGGAGCTCGTTCGAGTCGCCTCGCAGCATCGATGGCCAGCACTACGCACTGGCAGCCAAAGCGCGTGGCGAGCTCCGTGAGCAGTGCCGGCTCTCGCACGGCGGCGGTGTTGACGCCAACCTTGTCAGCTCCGGCAGTGAGTAATCGCGACGCGTCGTCAGCTGCGCGCACACCTCCTCCAACGGTGAGGGGAATGGCGATCACCGCCCGCACAGCCTCCACGGTGTCGAGAGCTGCGCGTCGTCCGTCAGGTGTTGCTGACACGTCGAGGATCACCAGCTCATCAGCGCCGTCATCGGCGTATCTCCGTGCCAGTTCGGCTGGATCGCCCGCGTCGCGCAGGCCTTGAAAGCGCACGCCCTTCACGACCCGGCCATCTCTCACGTCGAGGCAGGGGATAATGCGCGGCAACAAGCCCGTGGATGCATGCGTCATAGTGCACCCCAGCGCGTGAGCAGTTCGAGGCCATAGGCGCCAGAGAGTTCTGGGTGGAACTGGCAGGCGACGAGCGGGCCGCGCTCGATGGCAGCGACGAACCGCTCACCGTGTAGCGCCGTAGCCCCGACGCAACCCTCAGGGATGCGCTCCATGCGATACGAGTTCGCGAAATACGCATCTCCGCTCTGCAGTACCTTCGCGCTCGCGTCTGCGTCTACCCGATTCCACCCGATGTGGGGGATGCGTAGGCCATCGCCTCGCAGGCGTGTCACCTCGACGGGGAAGCGGCCAAGGCCGCGCACCCCTGGGGACTCTTCGCTGGTCTCCGCGAGTAGCTGCAGGCCGAGGCAGATGCTGAGAAAAGGGCGGTCACCGTCGAGATAACGCGAGAGGGGGGCGACGAAGCCCTGTTGCGTGAGCTCGGCCATCGCAGCGCCGAGTGCACCGACCCCTGGGAGCAGCACGCGCGCTGCCGTGTCGACCTCGTCGGGACCCTCCGCGAAGCGCGGCGAAAGACCCACACGGCGCAACGCCGAAGCGACGCTGGCGAGGTTCGCCGTGCCTGTGGGGACGATGAGCACCTCGCGCATCAGAGGCTCCCTTTGGTGCTCGGCAAAAACGCGCTGCCATCTCGTCGCACAGCTTCTCGCAAGGCGAGCGCCGTCGCCTTGAACGCCGCCTCGACTTTGTGGTGGTCGTTGTCACCGCGCAAAACGTCGACGTGGAGGGCCATCCTCCCGGCGATGGCCAGCGATTGCAGCACGTGGGTCATGTTCTCGCAGGCGAGTTGCCCGATGGACTCCCGCTTGAGGTCGAGGTGGATCACGGGCAGCGGACGGCCCGAGAGATCTACCACTGCGCGGGCCAGGGCCTCATCGAGGGGCGCGTGTCCGGTGCCGAAGCGCGTGATACCGCGCTTGTCGCCGAGGGCGCGGAGCAATGCCTCCCCGAGAGTGAGGGCGCAGTCTTCAGCGGTGTGGTGGTCGTCGATGTGGGTGTCTCCTTCGCAGCGAAGGGTCAGGTCGAAGCGCGCGTGCATCGCAAGGGCTGTCAGGAGATGGTCGAGGAACCCAACCCCGGTCGTCACCGATACCTGTCCCGCACCGTCGAGATTGAGCTCGAGGGACACACGGGTTTCGCGGGTCACGCGTTCGAGGGAGACCGAGCGGGGAGAGAGGCCTTCAACGGCGGGCGAGTCAGGGCTCATCCGATCACCTCAGCGAGGAGAGAGAGAATTTGAGATGTCGAGGTGAGGACGCGCGCTGCACCCGCAGCGAAGAGGGCGTCTTCGAGGGCGCCACCTGCGGGAGCGCCAGGCGGCAAAACACCGATGGGAACCACTTCGGCGCCGCGGGCCGCACGGATGTCGTCAGGGGTGTCGCCGAGCATCCACGCGCGAGCAACGCCAAGACGTGAGAGCGCGAGGGCGACAGGAGCGGGGTCGGGCTTCAGCGGCGCATCATCGCGAGTGATAACGACGTCAAACAGCGAGGTGAGACCTTCGCGCTCCAACAGCTCGGTCGCGTCCTTGGTGGGGCGGCCCGTCACCGCCGCGAGGCGAAAACGCTGACGTAGCGCGGTAAGGTCGTCGCGGGAGAGCAATAAGCGCTCCTCGTACTTCAGGCCTTGGACACCGTCAGTGCCCTGGTAGAGGGCCTCGAACACCTCGGTGACCTGCGCCAGGGTGACGTCGACACCACCGGACTTCACGAGCCGCCAGGTAAGCTCCCAGTCGTCGTTGGCGCCGCCACGCCGCTTTTCCTGCTCAATGTCTTCCCCTGAGAGTTTCCTGCCGAAGTGAGCCGCGGTCTCGAGGATAGCTCTGCGGTAGGACCGGCTGACGTCGACCAGAACGCCATCGATGTCAAAGAGAAGCGCCAGCGGGGCGAGGGCACTCGCGAGGCCATGGCGCACACGCCGCAGCCCTGCTGCATTACCGGGGCAGGTCACGCGAATGGCGTCTTCGCAGTGTGGTCGCTGTGGGAACGCCCTGATGGAGATACCAAGTCCCGCGAGGGCATCCCGTGCCCACAGCGCCGCAGGTTCGCCGCCACGGATGCGGGCGAATACGAAGTTCGCCTCTGACGGCACCACTTCCGCGCCGAGGTCGACGAGGGTTTCGCGGATGGCCTCCCGTTCTTGTCGCGCCTCGGCGACGAAGTTTCTGACGGGGGCTGCACCGCCCTCGAGGTGTGCCAGGGCGAGGGCCGCCGACGTCGTCGACACCGGGTAAGGGGAGCCCGCCGCATGCAGCCACGAGATCAGGGTCGCGTGACCGACGGCATAGCCGACGCGCAGCCCGGCGATGCCCCAAGCCTTGGAGAGGGTGCGGACCAACACGGCGTTCTCGAGGGCGAGGGTGGCCTCGGCGAGGTCTTCGGTCGCGAACTCTGCGTAAGCCTCATCGACAATGAAGAGACATTGAGGGTGCGCCTTTGCCAAGCCCTCGAGGTCGCTACCGGAGATGACGGCCCCGGTGGGGTTGTTGGGGCTCGTCAGCACCACCAGCGCTGTGTGCTCCGTGATGGCCGCCCGCACGTCGGCCACCGGAAAGGTCGCGCCTCGCCAGACCACTTCGACGATTGTCGCACCCGCGAGGCGCGCGTAGCGGGGCATCATCTCGAAGCCGGGCACCGGGAGGATCACCTCGCGACCCGGGGCGAGCACCGCGCGGCAAATGCGATCGAGCACCTCGTCAGCACCTGCCGTGACGATGACCTGGGCACTGCTCACGTCGTGCAGTGACGCAAGCTGCTCTCGGAGTTTTGTCGTGTCGGGGTAGCGGGCGAGGGTGCCGTTCTCCAGATCGTCGAGGACCCGCAGAAGGTCACGAGACGGGGCTCGACCCTCATTGCCATCGAGGCGGAGGTCTGTGGGGGCGCGAGCTCGTGGCACCTTGTACGATGACACCCCTTCGAGCCCAGGGGCGGGCAGCACGAGGAAAGGGGCGGGCCTCTGCGTGTGGGTCACGACGCTCCTCAGGGGACGATCTGGGAAGGGCGGCTCACGAGGAGGTCGGTGGCGCCGCGAGCGCGCAACAGGGCGATGGTCTTCGGCAATCCGTCGCGCGGTACCGCTGCTTTCACCGCGAAGCCCAACTCGCTGGCAAGCGGCGATATCGTGGGTTCGCGCATGCAAGGGAGCACTTCGATCACCTCAGCGAGGCGCTCGCGCGTGACGTTCATCTCGAGGAGCACCCGGCGACGCGCCTCCAGCACGGACGTGAGCAGCACCACCATGTGCTCTATCTGCTCGCGCTTCACAGGGTCTTCGAGGGCGCGCGGGTTCGCATAGAGCCGCGTCGACGAGCGCATCAGCGTATCGATGATCTGCAGCTGGTTGGCCGCTAGGGTCGATCCGGTGGCGGTGTTATCCACGATGAAATCCGCGTCCTCGGGCGGATACACCTCCGTGGCACCGAAAGAACGCACGACGCGGGCGTCGAGTTTTCGGTCTTCGATCCAACGCTTCGTAACCTGGACATATTCGGTGGCCACCATCAGGGGACGCTGCGGCAACGCGCCGTTCTCGAGGAGGACCGTCGGTGCCGCGGCTACAATCTGGACAGGATCAAGTCCGGTGTCGAGCAGCTCCGTGACTTCCGCGCCGAGCTCTGCCACCCAGTCGGCCCCGGAAAAGCCCACGTCGCGGGAGCCCGTCGAGAGCATCTCGACGATACTCTGCGGCTTCAGCACTTTGGTGTCAGTTCCTTCGAGGGAGACGACGGGGCGATAGCCGCGGCTGGTCTGTGTGACGCGCACCCCTGCGTCGGCCAGGAGCTGCTCAATGCCTTGCGCCATGCGGCCCTTGGGCAGCGCGATCCGCAGCAGGGACTGGCGTTGTGTGGCGTCGTAGGGGGGATTCATCGCTTACCTCACCGAGCCGACCGTTGGCTCTGTCCTCGTGTCCGCGCCACCGCCACCATGAGCCCTCACCCCGGCCGCCTACCACTTGCAACAGAGCTGCCCGTGGGCGGCGTCGACGGAAAAGGCCATGACGACGCGCTGCGCCAGCATCATCTGGATGCCGGGGAAGGGTGTCAAGTCACGAGCGTGCTGCGTCGTGCTGGGAGAGAAATGCACGTGTGGTGAGGCGAGCAATGCGCGCGCTGGCGTGGAATGAAGAAAATGCGACCGTTGTTTTGTGCCGCCGGCACCTCGTCACCCCCTGGTCGCTCGTCATAGTGGCGGTCTCTGCAAAACCGCAGTAAACACCTGCCGACACATGCCGCACGCGCCCCGAAGGCGGGTGCAAGCGCCGATAAGTTCTCGCACCGACGTTTCTCCGTCCTCCACACCGGTGTTTGTTCACAGGGTCCCTCTTCATGCCGCACACCATTCTGCTCGCCGACGACAGCAAGACCATCCAACGGGCCGTCGAGATCGTTTTTGAGAAAGAAGCCGACTTCGACGTCGTCTCCGTCGGCAGCGGCGCTGACGCCATCGCACGTGCGCGTGAGCTCTCCCCTGCCGTCATCATCGCTGATCACGCTATGCCCGGCGGGGGTGGACTCGAGGTTGCATCTGCGCTCCGCGATGACCCAGCGACGGCAGCGATTCCCGTTCTCGTCTTGTCTGGCAGTTCGCAGCCCTTCGACGCGGAGGGGGCGGTTCGTCTCGGCGTACAGCACCTGCAGAAGCCCTTCGACTCGGTGTCGTTGCTGGACCGCGTGCAGCGGCTGTGCGGTCTCAAGGCAGCCGACGCGCCGCCTCCGTCGCCGTTCGCGCACCTCCGTCCCGCAGGCAGCACGGCAGCCGCACCGGCTGCGTCCGTCGCTGCGGTCCCGCCACCGGCTGCGCCCGTAGCAGCGGTCCCGCCCATCTCCCCCTTCGGTCCCCCGCCGGTCGCGGCTGTCCCTGCTGCGAGCGCGCCCGTCTCCCCGTTCGGTGCGCCGCCGGCTTCGTCGTTCCCCTCGACGGGCTTCGCCACGACGACCGGCGAGCCCCCGGCGGCCCCGCGGTCTCCCTTTGGCCCACCACCCGAGACGATGCCGAGCGCCGCACCGATCGTGGAGTCGAGCCCTCCGGCCGAAGAGCAGGCCCCATCGCCGTTCCTCGACGCGACGGCAGTGCTCGACCGCAGCGCGCTCGGCCTCGGGGCGCCGCTCCCTCCGTTGAACTCAGCCGCTGGGATGGCCTCTTTCACGCCAACCCCCGAGGTGTCTGAACCGGTCGCTGCGCCTGTGGTCGAGGCGGCGAGCGCGGCAGTGGTTCACACCGTCGAGGCTGCCCACGCCACCGTCGTCGAGACAGCCAGTGCGGCACTCGCCACCACGAGCGAGGCCGTACCTTCGAACGAAGCCATCAGCGCCACCGCGCGGGAGATCATCGAGCGCGTGGTGTGGGAGGTCGTCCCCGAGCTCGCCGAGACCCTCATTCGTGAGGAGATCGCGCGCCTCTTGCGCGAGCGCCGCGCCTGATCTTTGGCCATTCGTAACAGCCTCGGAGGTCCCCGGCTGCGTACAACGCCCGCCGGGGTCTTTTGTTTCCTCCGCCGCTCACCCAGCCTCGTTCAGCTCGAGAGGCGCTCGAGGGCCGCGCTGAAGCGGGACACCCGCGCACGGATGGCATCGAGGTCAGCGCGAGATTGCGCCACCACTTCGGGGGGCGCTTTGGCCGCGAAGCCCTCGCTGCTCAGCCGTTTGTCGAGAGCCTGCGCCTCTTTGCTGCTCTTCTCGATTTCTTTCGCGAGGCGCTTCTTCTCGCCCTCGACGTCGAGGAGCCCCTCGAGGGGCAACACGGTCTCGAGCCGCGCGTCGGCGTTCACGGCGCATACACGTGGGTAGGAGAAGCCGCCGCGCGTCCTGATCTCCAGCGACTGCAGGCTCGCGAGGCGCAACAGATCGTGCTGGTGCCGCTCGAGCACGACGCGGTCGTCATCGTCGTCCGTGAGGAGAACCGCAGGTACTCGTTGCTGGGCGCCAAGGCCCGATTCCTGACGAGCGTTGCGCGCCATGCTGACGGCGCTCATCAACAACGAGATGCCTCGTTCTGCGGCGGGGTCGAGCAAGTCGTCGTCGGGAAGTGGGTAGGGGGCCGTGGCACAAAAGGCGATGCCCCGGGAGCGCCAGCGCTCGTCGACCCCAGGGAGCCGCTGCCAGATTTCCTCTGACTGAAATGGACAGATGGGGT
>JBMTAX010000128.1:0-7620 GCA_049429145.1 Myxococcota bacterium | reverse complement strand
CCCCCCCCCCCCCCCCGCGGAACGAGCCGGGTGCGCAAATCGACGAATGTCGATTTTGCCTCACCCTGTTAGCGGGTCGCTTCCCAGCCGGGTTTCGTCGATGGGGGCCACGGCCGAAGTTCGCTCGAGCACAAGGATGTCACAACAGACCCTCCGGCGAAACGAGCCGGAAACGCCAGGCGATGAGCGTCGATCTTGCCTCAGCCGCCTACGGCAGCAAAAGCGGGAAGCGCACGTTCTCGACGTCACCATCGAGCGCTTCGTACACTACCCAAGAGCCAGTCACCTTTTTCACGTAGTCACGGGTCTGTTCGACCGGAATCGACTCCACAAACGCGTCGATGGGCTTTGGTGCATCGTCTTTCCGCCACTTCGCCACATTGCCCGGCCCCGCGTTGTACGCGGCGATGGCGAGCAGCGGGTGTCCGAGTAGCTTCATGCGACGGGAGAGGTGATTGGCGCCAAGGCGCGCGTTGAGGCGAGGGTCGCGCAGCGCTTCTGGCGAGGGCGAAGCGAGCTTCAGGAGCTGCGCTTCCTCTTTCGCCGTCGGAGGCATGAGCTGGCACAGCCCAATGGCGCCAGCCCACGAGACGACGTCGGCGTCGAACGCCGATTCTTCTCGGCACAATCCCATGAGCAGCGTGGCTGGGACCTTCGTGACCGCGCTGGCGGCTTCGGTGATGGCTTCCTGGTGCGCACGCGGAAAGCCGAGGTGCCAGGGCAGGAGCGAGGTGCCTGAGGGCGCGCCAGGCAAGAGGGCGCGGCCAGTGAAACGCATGACCTGATGCGCGCGACCGAGGTCGCCGGTATGGGTGTATAGCTGGGGCAGGGCGAGCTTGCCGTCGTCATCCAGGGCGCTGTAGTCGATGCCATCGAGGAGCAGGCGGGCCTCCTCGTCGTAGCCTGCTCGCCACAGCGTCACTGCCGCCTCGAAGCGGGGATCAGCGGCGAGCGTGCCGGTGGGCATCGCGCCACCGGCGGTGAGCGCTCGTCGTCGAGCGCCGGGGGCAGCACCCATGGCATGGCGCGCCTCGCTGACGGTGCTCCCCGCCGCTTCTGCACGGTCGATGACAAGCAGGCGGGCAAGATGCCCGTAGTAGCTCGCCGGTCTCGCTTGTGCGAAGGCGATGAGCGCCTGTAGCCCAGCGTTGCGCTCAGCCACGTCGTCGTTCACCGTCAGCGAATGCGGATCAGGCAACAGGAGGAGGCGCGCACGCCAGTACTGCGCCCTGTCTGCGACCGCGACCGCTGCTGCGGTGTTGCCCTCTGTTCCCGCAGCCTCCTCGAGGACGGCGCGTGCCGCCGCCGAGGCGCCGCGGCGGGCGAGGAGAAACGCTTGGTGGAAGCGGGCCTGTTCGCGGAGATCGCCACCAGGGAAGCGAGTGACAACGTCACCATAGGTCGCGATGGCCTCCTCTTCCTTGCCTGCGCGCTCGAGCAGCTCACCCCGCCAGAAGAGCACGTCGTCGGTGTAGATGTCTTCGGGGTATGCCTGCGCGTATTGGGCAAGGAGCGATAGCGCCTGTCGCGAGCCCTGGTAGTACGCCACTTGCGCGGCGAGGTAGCGGGCTCGTCGCTGCACGTCGCCACGGCAACGCGTCGCCGCCGCGTCGAGCGAGGCTCGTGCATCGCGGTAGCGGCGCAGCTTGCGTGCAGCTTTGCCCGACAGCAAGCGGATGGCGCAGGCTTCATCGTTGACGAGGGTTGCCGAAGGTTGGTGCGGGGCGAGCGTGGCGAAGACCCCCTCGTTGTCATGTCGCTCGCTCAGGGCCTCGGCTCGTCGGAGGGCCAGGTCTCGATCGCGATGTTCGGCGAGCTCTTTCGCTTCGGGGCGCGACAGCGCGCTCTTCGCCGACGCGGTCTCGCCAAATTCGAGGTACAAACGCAGCAGAGCGCGCTTGCGGTCCTCATCGTCCCCATGCTCGACGAGGATAAGCAGCGAACGCGCCAACGCTTCGCGGCGCAGCGTGTCCCGCGGTGTCGCGTGGTCCAAGATGGCAGAGGCTTGGAGCGCACGCACAGCGCTGGTTTTGTCGCCGAGAGCGAGCCACATGGAGGCAGCTTCGTCGGCCACTCGCGGATCTCGCGCCAAGGTCTTCCCTTCACGCAGGGTGGTCAGAGCCAACTTGGCGGCGTCACGCTGCCCTGCCTCGAGCAGACAGCGCGCCGCCCGTAGCGCCGCTGCCTCACGGGTCGTCGACGAGGATTTCAGCTCCTCTTGGTACAGCTGACATGCGAGCTCTTTCTGACCGCTGCGCTCCTTGGCCGAGCCGACGAGCCCAGGCACTTCTCGTCGCGCGCGCCCGGCGTCTTCGTCGAGCAGCTCGCGGGCCCGCGCCCCATCCCCTTGCACGAGAGCAGCGCGCACATCGACGTGGTCGTCGCGCAACAACAACGAGTCCACGTCGCTTTGAAGGAGAAGGGGCAGAAGCCACAGTGACGATTGCATCAGCGTCCTCTCGTTGCGGGGCATCCTACCCCGAATGACAACCGCCCAGCGGGCCATGGACTTCCCGCACGGACCCGGCGAGCCTGGAACGTAGACGGCGCCCACGTGGGGCGCCGCGTTCTTGGTCTCGGTCGACAAGCTGCCTACGACAGGTTGCTCACACCATCGCGCGGCAAGCCGCGATGGCGGTGTCGAGGAAGCTCGTCACCTGGTGTAGCTGAGCGTCGGGCTCTTCGCGCAAACGGCCCATGGGCAAGATGGCGCCGAAGAACCCGTCGCGGAACCAGAGCGCCTCTCCGATGGGCGAGAGCGGGGGATCGCTCGGAGTCGGCACAGGCTTGACGAAGAAATAGGGCTCGTCCACGAAGGCGTCGCCAGGGGACATGCCCACGCGTACCCCTCGCTCATCGTCGTCTTCACGCGCGAGGAACGTCGACAACTCGAACGTGTCGGGGCGGCAGCGCACGGGCCCTGCGTCGTCTTCGCGAGAGAAGAGCACCCGCAGCACCAGGTCGGCGTTGGCGAACCAGCGCATCAGCTCGCGCTGCGCGTCCTCGTCACCGAAGCCAAACGGTTTCCCTTGTGCGAGGGGGGCATCCGGAAGCTTGGTAGCAGGGCGCTTGAGCTCGAGGGGCGTGTCGCGCCCCTTGGCTTTCGTCGCCGCCGCATCGAGCCATGCCATGGCACCGTCGACGGTCACGCCGTCGAGTTCGGTCTCTTGCATGATGCCGTTGTCGCGATCGAGCAGCGCAAGGCTGAGGTCTTGCACCTTCAAGGCCGCGCGCATGCGCACGTGGTCATCGGTAGGCTGGCCCGCGAGGACCCGGCGCTCCTTGAGCCACTCCAAGTTGAGGTGGTTGTCGTCAGGGAGAGGCCGCAGCAGCGACCCGCCCATCGCAGAGACAACGTGCGCCCCATAGTGTGCGTTCAGTCGCGCTTCGCGCAACGCGCGCTTGCGAGCGGTGCCAAGCTGCTGCCACCCCTCGATGATGGCGTCGGATAAACTCATTTCTGTGCTCTCCTCGTGCGCAGTCAGCCCTGCGCGCGGTTACCACCGCGCTGCGTCGTCACAGTGCGCACATGGGGTCTTTGCGGAGCCGATGGGGCGATCACAATGTTCGCGAAGCCTAGCGTCCAAAGGTGGCCGCGCGAAAGGGTCTTCCCACGAACCTGTGGCAGGGGCGGGCTCCCTCTCGAGAGCCCCTCCCCACGGAACGTCAGCTCAGGCCGACGCGCCACCGGTCATGCGGGCCACTTCCTCGGCGAGGTTGTCGCTCTTCTTCTCGATGCCTTCGCCCACCTTGAAACGGGAGAAGCGGGTCAGGGTGACCCCGGTACCGACCTCTTTGGCGACCTTCTCGACGAGCTTCTTCACCGTGAAGTCGGGATCCTTCACGAAGGGCTGCTCGAGGAGCACGCGCTCAGCGAAGAACTTCTGCACGCGCCCTTCCACGATCTTGTCGACGATGTTCTCGGGCTTGCCCTGCTCGAGCGCCTGCTGGCGGTAGATCGCTCGTTCTGCGACGAGGGTGCTCTCGGGGACCTCATCACGCGCGACGCTGATGGGATCCTCGCTCGCGACGTGCATGGCCAGGTCTTTGGCCAGGTTCACGAGGCTCTCCGCGCCAGACTTGCTGCCGTCTTCGAGCTTGAGCTCCACCACCACGCCAATGCTCCCGCCGCCGTGGAGGTAGTCGCCGTAGACATCACCCTGGTCGAGGCGCGCGAAACGGCGCACCGAGATGTTCTCCCCGATGGTGCTGATCTTCTCCGTCACGACGTCCTTGACCTTCTTGCCACCGAGGTCAGCGTCGAGCAGGCCGTCGAGGTCTGCGGGGGCGGCCTTCACCACCGTCGCCGACACGTCGAGCGCGAGCTTCTGGAAGTCGTCGTTCTTCGCGACGAAGTCGGTCTCACAGTTGACCTCGACGATCGCTGCAACCTTGCCTTCAATGGCGATGCGCACCAGGCCCTCGGCCGCCACGCGACCCGCCTTCTTCGCTGCCGCCGCGAGGCCCTTCTCTCGCAGGTAGGTGACCGCAGCGTCGAGGTCGCCGCCCGTCTCCCCGAGGGCCTTCTTGCAGTCCATCATGCCCGCGCCGGTCTTCTCGCGAAGCTCCTTCACCATCCCTGCCGTGATTTCCGCCATGAAAAAACTCTCCCAAGCCGGGGCGTGTCAAAGAGCCCCGATCACCAAAAGACCCATAGTCCACAGTTCAGAAAACGAAAGAGGCGCTTGTGTCAGCGCCCCTCTCGTGAAGATCGCTGCGCCGAGGTTCAGACCGCGGCGGAAGCAGCCCCGTTCTCAGAGGAGTCCGAAGCGTCGGCATCGACCTCGCCCTCGGCGCTCTCATCTTCTCCCGAGGCGCTGCGGCGGATCACGTCCACTTGCGGCCCCTTCTTCGCGGGGGCGCGGCGGGGACGACGCTCGCCGTCGCCCTTCTCACCCTTCTCACCCTCCTCGCCCTTGTCACCGCGAGCGGCGAGGTGCTCTTGCCAGCGGGAGCCGCCCTCGATGCAGGCGTCGGCGATGGCGGCCGTGAAGAGGCGCACCGAACGGATCGCGTCGTCGTTGGCCGGGATGACGTAGTCAACGCCATCGGGGTCACAGTTCGTATCGACCATGGCGACGATCGGGATGCCGAGGCGACGAGCCTCTTCCACCGCGATGTGCTCTTTCTTGGGGTCGATCACGAAAACCAGGCCAGGGAGCTTGGTCATGTCGCGGATGCCAGCGAGATTCTTCTCGAGCTTCTGGAGCTCGCGGGTCAGCTGCACGACCTCTTTCTTGGGCAGGCGATCGAAAGTGCCGTCGGTCTGCATCTTCTCGATGGTCTTGAGACGGTCGATGCCCTGCTTGATGGTCTTGTAGTTCGTGAGCATGCCGCCGAGCCAGCGGTTGTTCACGAAGTACTGCCCCGAGCGCGCGGCTTCCTCGGCGACCACTTCGGCGGCCTGCTTCTTGGTGCCGATGAAGAGCACTTTGTCTCCCTTCGAGACCGCGTTCACCACCGCTTGGTGTGCCTTCTCGAAGAGGTCGACCGTCTGCTGCAGGTCGATGATGTAAATCCCGTTACGAGGCCCGAAGATGTAGGGCTTCATTTTCGGGTTCCAACGCCTCGTCTGGTGCCCGAAGTGCGCTCCCGCCTCGAGCATCTCTCGCATGCCAACCTTGGCCATCTCTCAGTCCTCACCGTTCGCGGTCATCGCGAACCAAAAAAGGGTTTGTCCTCCACACCTCGAGGCCAGTACGGCCTGATGCGCCACCTGC
Organism: Myxococcota bacterium; assembly: GCA_049429145.1. GTDB lineage: Bacteria > Myxococcota > UBA727 > UBA727 > CAYLZW01 > JBMTAX01. The sequence continues at coordinate 1,900 of JBMTAX010000128.1, read as the reverse complement.
GACATGCCGTCGCTCGGCACCCTGCACATCGACCCGCCGACCAGGACCCCGATCGGGGGCGGGGTGTGTGTGTTGGGGACACGCTTGAACCACGACGTGAGCACTACTCTTGGAGTAGCCCTCCCTGGTGATCCCGACGCGTGAGCCTCTTCACGTGCGGCCGATCCCGTAGCAACTCACATTGCACACAGCAAGCACCTGACCGCATTTGCAAGCCAGAAGTCACCAGGCCGTTGCCGCACGCGCCACCTGCGCGCAGGTTGCGCTAGCTTTCCTTGCCCGTCGCGCAGGAGGGCCACGCCCGTGCTCGTCACCACCCCTCTCTGGGTCTCCCTCGTCGCCGCCTTCGCACAAGGCGCCACTCCCGCCCCTTGCCGCGCCGCGCTCACGCAGGGCGGCATGCCGGTCATCGCCCTCGCCGCGCCTGCCTCGTCCGTTGTCACCGCCGGGATCTCGTTCGGGCTGTCGGGGCTCACCGACGAAGAGCGCGACGGAGCCCTCGCCTTCGGCGTCGCTCTGGCCGCGGCGTGGCGGGACGCCCTTCCCGAAGGCACAGTGCTGCCCGGTCAACCCTCGGCGACGCTGAGCGACAGCGTCCTTAGCGTGACAGCCTCTGCACTCCCCGCGGCCGATCGTCCCTTGGTGTCAGGGCTGCATGCAGCGCTACACTCGCCTCGAAGCTGGGTGTCGCCGAGCGCGCAGCGCCCGGGACGCCTCGACCTCCGGCTGCCCGCATCGACAAAGCGTCCCGACCTAATGGCCGAGGCAGAGGCCGCCGCCGGTGCCGAGGACCCTGGTGCCCTGCGCGCGAGGCTCCTCGTCCCTGAGCGTGCGGTGACCGTACTCATCGGGCCCGCGGCTACCGGGCAGCTGCTCGCTTCGCTCGACGATAGCCTCCGCGTGCGGCTTCCCCGTCCCAGCGGCGCAGCGCTTCCGTCCCCGCGCCCTTGGCCAACCTCCCCCTCGGTCACCGAGCTCGACGCGCCGCTGCTGGGCGAGAGAGCCCCTAAGGGTTTATTTTCATGGCTTCTTTTCTCTGCACCCGGGCTTCGCCAGGCTTCCGCTCGCGACCGGGCGGCGCTGCGGACCCTCGCGGCCTGGCTCGGGGCCGAGGTCGTCGACGACGCCGGGCAGCGCGTGCTGTCGTGGCAGTTGCCCCTCGTGCACATGGATGACGCCGCGGCCGTCGAGCAGGCTCGCTTCGCGCGGTTGTCGGCGCTCGCCCAACGTGCGGAGGAGGCGGCGGTGCGCGAGGCGGCCGCGGCCGCCCTCGGCGAGCGGCTGCGGGAGCTCGGTCCCCCCGACGCCCTCGCGCGGTCGCTGGGGCTCGAGGCACTCTCGGGCCGCGCATGTTCCCTCCACGACGAACTCGCCGCCTATGTTGGCCTCGGGGCCGGCGACATCTCCACCCTCGCCAAGAAGCTGTCTGACGGGCCGAGGCGGGTGGTACGGGGCATCCCTGCCCCGCTGGAGCGACGATGAACGCGCGAGACTCGAGGGCCGGTCGTTGGTCGGTCGCTGCACTCTGCCTCATGGCCGTCGCCGCGCGTGCCGAGAGCGCCACCCCTGCGTTCCCGGTAGAGACCATTCCGCGCGCCGAACTCCCATACCTCGTCGCGGTCCTCGCGCTTCCCGGCACGACGCCTGCGGCCCTGCGCGAGCTTCTGGCGGCGTGGCTGGCGGCGCCCGAGAGTTTCACCGAAGGCCACGTTGCGGCATTGCGGCCATGGCAAGCCAGTGGGAGAACTTCCTGCGCAACCTGGGGGAGTGGCGCGGCAGCTTCACCTCCATTTCGCCGCAGGGGGAGCTGCAGGAGAGCACCGCTTCGCTGCTCAGCCTGGAGGAGCTGCCGGGCGAGCGGCTGGTGCGCTTCCGCCTGCGCCGCTATGGGCCGGAGGGA
>JBMTAX010000127.1:0-7718 GCA_049429145.1 Myxococcota bacterium | reverse complement strand
GTACCGTGCCCCCGGAGTGCCCACCGAACGAAGCACGACGTGGCGCAAACAGGTGCTGCTCGAGAACTTCAACCCCGAAGACCGCGCAGGCAAGTTGTCACCGGGGATCTTCGGCCTCGGGGATGTGAACCAGGATGGGCGCCTCGACGTCGTGCTGAGTGCCGACGGTGACCCGAGGGTGTTTCTGCTCGAGCAGACCGCTGCCGCAGACTTCGAAGTGGTGGTGTTGGCCGATGACATGCCCCAGGCCGGCGGAGTTCTCGTCCATGACGTGGATGGTGACGGCGACAACGACATCCTCGTGACGAGCTACGAAGCGAATGGCCTCTGGGTGTTCGACAACGAAGGCGCCCCTTGACGCTGCATGAGCGGGAGGTTCGCGCGGCATCCGAGCGGGTTCGGACTGCGGTGCCCTCCCCGACAACTTTCTCGCGGCCCGGCCAGTCACGGTATGATGATGGTATGCCGGGACGTGTCGTCATCCTGCTCGGGCCGCAGACCGACCCCCACCTCGTCCACCTCGCTGACGCACTCGCAGCTCGAGGTGTGGACCATCGGCGCATCGATAGCCGAGGCTCTGCGACCGCCCTCGGCTTGCGCTACGCCCCGGAGACGGGTGCGGGCACCCTCGGGAATGTTGATCTCGACGACATCGGGGGCGTGTTCGTCAAGGCGTTGCCTCCCCGCAACCCGCTCCTCCCTATCGCGTCCGGGGCATCGTTCAGCCCCGACGATGTTCGTGTCGCCGAGGCCGAGGGTGGCGCCCTCCGCGACACGCTCTGCGCGGTGCTCGTCGAATTGGCGGCGCGAAGCATCCCGGTATTGAACGTTCCTCCGCGCGGCGTCGCCGAGCAGCAGAAGCCGTATCAGCTGGCAGTGGCACGGCGGGCCGGTCTCTCGGTTCCACGCACCCTGCTGAGTTGCGACCCCGAGGAGGCCGCCGCATTCATTGATACGCTCGACCAGGAGAGTGCGCGCTGCATCGCCAAGCCGGTACGCGGCGGAAGCTTCGCCTCTTTCGTATCCGCAAATGATGTGCGCCTGGCGAGCCTCGTGCGCGCTCCGGTCATTCTGCAGCGCTACATCGAGGGAGAGGAACTCCGGGTCTATGTCCACGACGGCGAGGTGCTCGGTGCCGCACGCATATCTGGCACCGACGCCGCCGACCACCGCAGCGACCCCGTCTATCGAAGTGGAGCGGCCTGCTACACGAAAGAGCGCCTGGCTGCCGATGTGCAGCTCAAACTGTTCGCGCTCCTGTCGGCCCTCGAGCTTCGCTTCGCGGCTGTGGATCTGCGCGTGGAAGCCAAGACGGGCGTACATTGGTTCTTGGAGGCGAACGCAGCCCCGGCATTCCTCGAGTTCGAGTCCCGAACCGGCTACCCCATCACCGATACGCTGGCGACTGTCCTGGGCAACCAAGCCTTGTCCAACCGCGACGCCTGACCCCCCCGACGGAAGATCGCGTCATCCTCCCGGTATGCGATCGCGTTCGGTGATATGCATCAGCGCAAAGCTTGGCACGGCAGGGACGTGCGGAGGTGAATGCGGTGGTGGCAGAGCGGCAAAAGGTGGTCCTCAAGTTCGGGGGTACGAGCGTGGCGTCCCGTGCGCGCTGGGAGAACATCGCGCAGATCGCTCGCACCCGTCGAGAACAGGGTTTTGACGTCGTTCTCGTTTGCTCTGCCATTTCAAAGGTATCCGACCTGCTCGAACGTTTGTTGGTGAAGGCCATGAACGCTGAGCATGCGCCAGTGCTCGCGGAGATCCGCCAGATTCACGAGGGGCGCGCGCGTGATCTTGGGATCGACCTCTCGTTGATCGAAGCAGGCCTCAGCGAGTTGGAGCGCCTCGCCACCGGGGCCTCCCTGACCCGCGAGGTGAGCCCACGCCTCCGCGCGCGTACCCTCGCGTGGGGGGAGCTGCTGTCGACGACCATGGGCGCGGCCTTTCTCACACAGCAGGGTCTTCCCACGTCGTGGCTGGATGCGCGCGAATGTCTGCTCGCGGTGCACAATCCCCATGCGGCGGATGCCACCCAATACCTCTCGGCACGCTGCGATCATGATGGTGACGTCGAGCTCCAGCGCAAAGTAGGGGCATTATTTGCCGGCGGCAGCGCCGTCGTGGTGACCCAGGGCTTCATCGCGCGCAACCGCAACGGCGAAACGGTGTTGCTCGGTCGAGGTGGCTCCGACACCTCAGCCTCGTATTTCGCAGCGAAGCTTGCCGCTGCGCGCTGTGAGATCTGGACCGACGTGCCGGGGATCTTCACCTCGAACCCGCGCGACGTCCCCACCGCGCGGCTCTTGCGACGACTCGATTACGACGAAGCACAGGAGCTCGCGTCGACTGGTGCGAAGGTGCTGCACCCGCGCTGCATTGCCCCCTGCAAGCACGCGCGCATTCCGCTGTCGATCCATTCGACGGAGCGACCGGAGATGGAGGGCACCATCATCAGCGAGGACGGCGGGGGACTGACGCCCCAGGTGAAAGCCATCGCGAAGAAAAGCGGGGTCATGCTCATCAGCATGGACACCCTCGGCATGTGGCAAGAGGTAGGCTTCCTCGCTGACGTGTTCCAGATCTTCCGCGAGCACGGCATCAGCATCGACCTTGTCTCCACGAGCGAGACCAACGTCACCTGTTCGCTCGACAAAGCAGCGGCGGCGCTCCCCGACAGCGCGCTCGATGCTCTCGTCACTGACCTTCAGCGACGCTGTCATACACGCCTGATCGGTCCGTGTGCCTCGGTCAGCCTCGTGGGTCGTTCCATCCGTTCGATCCTGCACCAACTCGGCTCGTCGCTGAAGGCCTTCGAAGAGCAGAACATTCACCTCGTCTCCCAAGCAGCGAGTGACTTGAACCTGACCTTCGTCGTCGATGAAGACCACGCCGACCGTCTGGTGGCAAAGCTGCATCAGATGCTCTTCTCAGGACGTGGCGACGACCCACTGTTTGGCCCGTCGTGGCGCGAGTTCACCGACAAGACGCCCAAGGCACGACGCAAAGTGGTGCCGGCTTGGTGGACCGAGCGCCGGGCAGATCTCCTCGACGTCGCTGCGGCGCGGGGCACCCCCTTGTACGTGTACGATGAGGAGACCCTCGCGGCTACCATCGGCGCGCTGCGAAAGCTCAGCGCTGTCGACCGCATCTTTTACGCCATGAAGGCGAACCCGCACGAACAGCTGCTGCGCGCCATCGAGGCCGCAGGCTTTGGGTTCGAATGCGTCTCGCCAGGAGAGCTCGAGCGCGTGCGCGGGCTCTTCCCGGAGCTGCCCACAGAGCGCTTGCTGTTCACGCCGAACTTCGCGCCCCGCACCGAGTACGAGTTTGGGTTTCGCGCTGGCGCTATGGTCACCGTCGACAACCTGCACCCCTTGGCGGAGTGGCCCGAACTCTTCCGCGACCGCGAGATCCTGCTCCGCCTCGACCCAGGACGGGGCCAGGGACATCACGCCCACGTGCGCACCGCGGGGGCCCAGTCGAAGTTCGGCATCGCCCCGAGTGACATCGACACTGCCGCGAAGCTCGCCACCCGCGCGGGGGCGACCGTGGTGGGCCTACACGCCCACGCCGGCAGCGGCATCAAGAGCGCCGACAGCTGGGCCGAAACGGCGTCGTTCCTTGTGGAGGCGCGAGCACGTTTCCCTGCCGTGCGCAGCCTCGACCTCGGCGGTGGGCTCGGCGTGCCTGAGAAGCCAGGGCAGGTCCCCCTGGATCTCGCCGTTCTCGACGAGACGCTACATGCCGTGAAGAAAGCGCATCCGGGCCTGTCGCTATGGCTCGAGCCGGGTCGCTTCTTCGTCGCCGAGGCTGGCGTGCTCCTCGCCCGGGTGACACAGGTGAAGCAGAAGGGCGACGTGAGATACGTGGGTTGCGATGCCGGGATGAACAGCCTCATCAGGCCAGCGCTCTACGGCGCCTTTCACGATATCGTGAACCTGTCGCGTCTCGACGACACGCAGCGAGAGCGGGTACAGGTGGTCGGCCCCATCTGCGAGACAGGCGACACCCTCGGGCACGGGCGTCGTCTCGCGCCGGCACGAGAGGGCGATGTACTTCTCATCGCCACGACGGGGGCATACGGCCACGCCATGAGCTCGCGCTACAACTTGCGAGAGCCCGCGTCGGAGATGCTCCTGCCAGCACGTGGGTCTGCGTCGAGGTGACGAACCACGTGCGCAGCAACTCGCTCCAAGATTGGGGCTTTGTTCTGCGTGCGCTGCAAAGCTCGCAGGACGCCGGGAGTGAGTAAGTCTTCCCGATGGTGACCGCCGCGCGATACAGCGACGTGGCGACGATGCGCGGGCGCGTGCTCGGCATCGCTTTGTGTATCGTCTTCGTCGTCGCCACCCGCTGGTTGGACGACCGTTTCGCCCTAGGGCTGTACCGCCTCGGTATCCGGCCGCGTGCGCTCGATGGCTTGCCGGGCATCTTCTTGTCGCCGCTGCTGCACGTGGACTGGGCCCACCTCGGCGCAAACCTCTGCGTGCTAGCGCCGCTGGCACTGCTCACTTCGGCCCATAGCCCGGTGGCGTTCTGGCGTTTCTCCGGCGGGGTCGTCGTGACCGCCGGTGCCATGGTGTGGCTCTTTGGCCGCGCTCACTCGCTGCACCTCGGCAGCTCGACGTTGATCTATGCCTACCTCGGCCACCTGCTCGCGCAGGGTATCGCAGATCCCCGGGCGCTCAGCGCGCGCATCGCCCTGCTCGTGCTGCTGGCCTTCGCCCCCCTGCTTCCTCCCCTCTGGCCAGGATCCGTAGGGGTCTCGTGGGAGTGCCACCTCGCAGGCCTCTTGGTGGGCCTGTCGTCAGGTGTGTGGTCTGCCACCGGAGCCCGGGAGAGGTGGCGACGCGCATTGTTCCGGGTGCACCGACGTCAGGTTTTGCCAACGTGTGGCACACTGTCGGGACAGCGACGAGAAGGCGGGGTGCAGTGTGGAGGTGTCGAAGCGGTCTCTTGAAACAGCTGCCCTGCGATACCTCCAACGTTTCCCGTGCAGCACAGATCATCTTCGGCAAGTGCTGCGACGACGGGTCCAGCGAGCGGAAGTGCCGCCCCCTGAAGACGCTTGGCCTCGTTGGATAGACGAGGTCATCGCTACCATGACCGAGGCCGGGCTCCTCAATGACGCTGCCTACGCCCGTGCTCTCGCTGCGAGCCTGCACCGCAAGGGCAGGCCCCTTCGATCTATCGCCGCCAAACTGCGCGAAAAAAGGGTGCCGGTCCCCCTGGTTCGGGAATGCCTCGAGGGAATGCAGGAGGACGTTCCCGACGCCGACGTCGACGCCGCGTGGGTCTTCGCCGCGAAGAAGCGCCTCGGTCCTTATAGTCGTTCGCCGGAGGAGCGCCGCGCCCGCCGCCCCCGTGACCTCGCAGCGTTCGCGCGGGCGGGTTTTTCCTTCTCGGTCGCGCGCATCGTCGTCGACGCGCCCACCCCGCGGGAGTGAGCGCGCAGCGTCGTGATCACAGAACTTTCAAGGCCCCGGGCTTCATCACATCGGCGAAGAAGTCATTGCCCTTGTCGTCGACGACGATGAAAGCGGGGAAGTCTTCGACCTCGATACGCCACACCGCCTCCATGCCGAGTTCGGGGTACTCGAGCACCTCGACATTGCGGATGCAGTCTTGGGCAAGTCGCGCCGCCGGGCCGCCGATGGAGCCAAGGTAGAAGCCGCCGTAGCGCTGGCAAGCGTCGCGCACCACCTGGCTTCGGTTGCCCTTCGCAAGCATGACGAGGGAGCCACCGTGGCGTTGGAATTCGTCGACGTAGCTGTCCATGCGGCCAGCGGTGGTGGGCCCGAATGAGCCTGAAGCGTACCCCGCGGGCGTCTTCGCAGGGCCCGCGTAATAGACGGGATGGTCGCGCAGGTACGACGGCATCCCCTCGCCGCGGTCGAGGCGCTCTTTGATCTTCGCGTGGGCGATATCGCGGGCGACGACGACGGTACCCGTGAGGGAAAGCCGGGTCTTCACGGGGTGGCGCGACAGGGTAGCGCAGATGTCTGCCATGGGCTGGTTGAGATTGATCTTCACGACGTCACCATCGAGATGTTCGTCGGTGACCGGGGGCAGAAAGTGCGCGGGGTCACGTTCAAGCGCCTCGAGGAAAACTCCGTCTTTCGTGATCTTCCCCTTCGCTTGCCGATCGGCAGAACACGAGACCGCGATGGCCACCGGGCATGACGCGCCATGGCGCGGCAAACGAATCACGCGCACGTCGTGGCAGAAGTATTTGCCGCCGAACTGAGCGCCGATGCCCATGCGCTGCGTCAACTGATGCACCCGCGCCTCGAGCTCGACGTCACGGAAGCCGTGGCCGAGGGGGCTGCCGTGCGTCGGCAGCGTGTCGAGGTAGCGCGCCGACGCGAGCTTCGCCGTCTTCAGGCTGTGCTCGGCGCTTGTGCCACCAACGACGATGGCGAGATGGTACGGGGGGCAGGCGGCAGTGCCGAGGCTGCGGATCTTTTCCTCGAGGAACGCGAGAAGCCGCTGCTCGTTCAGCAGCGCCTTCGTCTCTTGGTAGAGGTACGACTTGTTGGCCGAGCCTCCGCCCTTCGCCATGAAGAGGAACTCGTAGGTATCGCCGCCGGTGGCGTAGAGCTCGATCTGCGCGGGCAGGTTGTTCCCGGTGTTCTTCTCTCGATACATATCGAGGGGCGCGAGCTGGGAATAGCGCAGGTTGCTCTCTTGGTAGGTGTCGAAGACGCCTCGAGCAATGGCCTCCTCGTCGTCGCCCAGGGTCAGCACCTGCTGCCCTTTCTTGCCCATGATGATGGCGGTGCCCGTGTCTTGGCACATGGGGAGCACACCACCCGCGGCGATGTTCGCGTTCTTCAACAGGTCGAGGGCGACGAAGCGGTCGTTGGCGCTCGCCTCCTCGTCGTCGAGGATGGCACGCAGCTGGGCGAGGTGACCCGGCCGCAAGAGGTGGGCGATGTCTCGCATGGCCTCTTTGGTGAGGAGCGTGAGCGCGTGCGGCGACACCTCGAGGAACGTACGGTCGCCCAGCGTGACGGTCGTCACTCCCTCGGTGGTCACGAGCCGGTAGGGGGTGTCGTCCTTTTTGAGCGGCAAAAGCGGGGTGAACTCGAAGGTCGTCACGGGCGTTCTCCAGGGAAGGTGAGGACGCTAACCGCTGGGGTTCGTCGAGCAAGTGGGACGCTCGGGGGCAGCCGCAGCGCCTGGTTCGCCCCGAGGCCAAGGCCTGACATTCCCCGCGTGCAACCCGGTTTCAAGCTGCTAGACGGCCAGGGTCAACCCACGCAAGAGATGCCCATGAGCCCAGACACCCTGCGCAGCCTCGACCTGTACACCCCGAGCGAGGAGCACAAGATGCTCCGCGACACCTTGCGCGCCTTCGTCAAAGACGAGGTCGAGCCACAGGCTCTCGAGCATGACAAGCACGAGCGCTTCAACTTGTCGCTCTTTCGCAAGCTCGGCGAGATGGGTCTTCTGGGTATCACCGTCGACGAGCGCTACGGGGGCGCTGGTATGGATGCCCTCGCCGCGGTCATCGTCCACGAGGAGCTCTCGGCCGCCGACCCCGGCTTCTGCCTCGCCTACCTCGCGCACTCGATGCTGTGCGTGAACAACTTCGCGGTAAACGCCGACGAGGCCCTGAAGGCGCGCGTGTTGCCGAAGCTCGTGAGCGGCGAATGGATCGGCGCCATGGGCATGAGCGAGCCTTCGGTGGGCACCGACGTCCTCGGCAT
>JBMTAX010000126.1:0-7729 GCA_049429145.1 Myxococcota bacterium | reverse complement strand
CGCTGATTGAAAATTTTCTCCTCCCCCGGCCAAGTTCACCACCTCTCCCTATCAGGGACTATCTCGCGCGCGTCGGATTTTCCGATATCGACCTCGAAATCAGGCTTCGCATCCAAGAACTCATCTACGAAGCCGACATCATGACCTACCCCATGCGTGCACCGGTCCAGGGCGATTTACGGCTTTTTCAATCACTGCTCCACCCAGCCGTTGAGGGAGCGCTACACGTCACTGAAGGACAACTCACGTTCCCGTCTGCCCGTTTCGAATTGACAGACTCCAGCATTGACTTCAATCCAGAGGACAAAGGCATCGAGCCCGTAGTCGCCCTTGTCGCCAGATCAGAGTTTGCGCCTGAACACACAGGCTGCGAGAGCGATTTGCCCGTACTGCTGTCCATCCAGGGACGCTCCTCCAGCGCATACGAGCTTCAGCTGAGCGCAGAAGATGGCACCGAACACAGCCGGCTGGAGCTTTTGATGAGCGCGCTATTCGGACAACGGTTGTCGCTCTGTGAAGCCGAGCGCGGAATCGGTGACCCCACGGATGCGGCGGTGCGTGCATTCACCGGTCAGATACTAAACCAGACCCTCACTGCCGACCTCGAATCCTCGGTGAGGTCGGCGATTGGTGGTGACCTTCAAATCAAGGTCTTCATGGATACAAATCAAGTAGCGACCGATGTTCGATGGCAACTGGGTCGCCGTCTCGCTCTGGAGGGTGGTGCACCGCTCTATCAGTGGAATGCCGTCGAAAAAGGTGTGTCGCAGCAGGCCGATGTCTCTGAACTCGGCAATCTGCGTCTCCGCCTTTTATGGCTTGATCACGTACCGCCCTTCGAAGGTGACATCTCATTCGAAACCGTATTCTCCGGGCAGCGTGATGCCATCACTGGAGCATCGGAACCGGTAACCCGCGGGCAGTTCAGATACCGGGTGCTCGAGTATTGACCATGTTCTTTCCTTTTTTCCTGCCCGCACTTTTGGCGGCAGCCTCCACGGAGGCTGCAAGGAGTCCCGCGGCAGGGGCTGACGGATTCATCAGCGGAATAGAGGTGCGGCTCTCTCCTTCCGATGAAACGAGCGAGGTACAGCTCCGCTCTCACCTTCATCGATACGTTGGGCGGCCGCTGAGCGAAAGCATTGCGAAAGAAGCACAGCAGCGTCTTTCGGCGCTTCCACAGTACGAAAGAGCGCGCTGCCGCATTCAGGAATCGGATCAGCGTCATCTGCTCCGCTGCTCACTCGCGATAGCACCACAGATCGGAAGAATTCGTTTTGAGGGTCTTCCGCCACAGTTGCTCGAAGGCGATCTTCGTCGTCGTTTATTTATACGTACGGGGGAACCACTCGGCTCTGGCGCGGCCAGTAATAAAGGGCGACTTCAGCGCCAGAGGGAGCGCCTTGAGCAGTACCTCCATCGGCTTGGGTATTTCGATGCAAAGGTACGTATCGAAACGCCAAGAGTGACGGACACCAATCAAGTCGAGATGACCATTCGCATCACCAATGGGCGCTTCCTGCGCGTGAGCCACGTAGACATTGAGGGCGAAACCGTGCTCCCTAAGGACGAGCTCGAAGGCGCTTTCCGCTACATGTGCCTCGGGGGGGACGGGTGGCTCACCTTCCTCGAGACCTGGCGTCTCGATTGTTTTACACCTGCGCGCCTACAGGCCGTTACCGAGCGTCTCGTGCTCCAGCTGCAGCGCAGGGGGTACCCCAACGCCAATCTTCGGGTCAGTGTACAACGCGCCCCCTTGACGGAGAATTCGGGGACATGCGGAGCCAACGAGCGACAAGAGGGGAAGCGCCCGCCTACCCGAGACGAACCTCCGCAAGCACTGGGTAGCTGTGTCTCTCTGCACGTCAAGGTTGAGCCCGGACCTCGCACAGAGCGGTGGCTACTCCTCGCCACGGAAGCGACCGCGCAGCCGACGAGGCTTGGGAGCGGGGAAGAGCACGCTGGTGAATGGCTAGCCGATGTTTTTCGCAGGGGGTCTGTGCGCCAATCCATGAGCCGCGCATTGCAGCTTGCCGCCGACCTGCCACTCCAATCGTCTGCAGACGCAGAGATCTCCGCCACGAACCTCCGAGCCACTGCCGAGCGAGAGGAGGGCCTACTGCTCACCCTCGCTCCCCTTGAGACTGCGCAGTCGTGGCTCGAAACACACCTCGCAGAGAATGGCTATCCAGCAGCAACGGTTGACCTCATTGAAGAGGATAATCCGCAAACAGATCCGCCGACACATCGCGTGACATTCCAGGTTCACCCTGGTGCTCCCAGCGCGATTCGGGGCATTCGCTTCCTAGGAAATCACGCATTCCCTTCGAGCACGCTAGAGGCCCAACTCACCACGCTTCGTCGCCGGTCCCTCCGCTCCTCTGGATTTTTCTCGATGAAGCAGCTCGAGGATGAACGCAGAGCACTTGAGACATTTTATGAATCCAATGGTTACCTAGACGCCCGCATCTCCGCTCGCACCGAGCAGCATCTAGATGATTTGCAAGCCATTTTCTACATCAACGAGGGCAGCCGATACCTCGTAAAGACGCTACGGGTGCGGGGTGGTGAAGCGGGCCTGCTTCCCTCCATTCTGCCACTCCTGGCACATTGCCGCGGCGGACGAGCCAGCAATGAAAACAGGGTCCCCATCACAGTGGGTGACTGCGAAGGTGCTCCGCTGCAACCCGCCGCCCTAGAGCGGGATGCAGCGGTATTCACAAAGGCATATGCCGCTCGTGGCTATCCCTATGTGCATGCGACGGTCAGGATCGCATCAGACTGGGATCCAGCTGGGGCAACGCTTCTCATTGAGCTTACAGACACTCGACTGGATCCCATCACCGGCACAAGCTTGGCTTCGACGTCTCCTCCAAGAGTTACACTCGGTGAGGTCTTCATCATAGGTAATCATCGAACGTCCCGTGAATCGCTCCTCCGGGAGAGCGGTCTCCCTGAAAGCGGTGATGTTCTGACACCTGTCAATGTTGCGCACTCCATGGGCAGACTGCGGCGCACCGGATTATTCGCCAAGGTGGACTATCGTTACCTTGGGAAAGAGTTTGGCGATGAAGACCTCTCCCTCTTGGTTCAAGTAGAGGAACGTCCAGCAGGTACTGTGGACTTTTCAGCAAGTTTTTCGACGCAAGATCTCATGGAGCTGAGCGCCGAATGGCGCGACCGGAATCTCCTGGGAAGAATGTTAGATGCTTCTTTGCAGGCCGACCTAGGACTTTTCATTGGCCGACGTAGCAATCTCGAACTGGCTCTCCAATGGCCTCGAATCCTGGGCACGGACATCAATCTACGAATCCACCCTCGTTCCTCGTACAGCGATCACCCGACGGCTCGTCTCCCCTCCACCCCAGGGAGCTTGGGCCCCATCAGCGGGCTCGATGCGTATCAGGGCGTAGCGAGACGACGAATCTTTAGCGCAGGGATGAAGGTAGGGGTGGACTGGATACCCCAGATCCCTTCGCTTGCAGGCATGCAGGCGGGTATTGATTACGAGCTTTACACGGCTTGGGACGACCCCAATGCCGGGCGAATTTCTCCCTTCGACCAGTACACCTACGGCGGCTGGACCTTCAGCCTTCCGAGCCGGCGGGCGGTGAGTTCACTCGATGGTCTCATCGATGTCTTCCAGCAGACACCGACGCAAATCGCTTCCTTGGGGCCCCGGATCAAGATTCATCGTGTCATCAATCCCCTTGATCCGAGCGGAGGCTGGAGTTCCGACGCTGCCATTGCGGTCTCCCATCCCCTTATCGGTGCTTCTCAGCCGAGCCTCCTGCTGCACACGGGTGCTCGCTGGTACAAGTCGCTGCATGCCGATTGGACATTGGCGCTGCATGGCAGTGCATGGGGAGGCGTAACTCAGGTAGCGGCAGGCAGTCGCTCGCAGCTGCTCCAGCCAGGCTTCATCGCCCTGGGCGGTGATCGAACGGTGCGAGGTTATTCGTTCGATGCGCCCTTTGGCGTTCCGATGCTCGCAGCGGAGGTTGCCTCGGGGCAGCGAACGGGACTGATTCCGCTGCTCGGGGCTGTCACCAATACCGAGCTACGGTGGACGGCCGTGCGCGGCTTGTTCCTGGGTGACTTGAAGTTGGCCGGCTTCATCGATGCGGGCTTTGTCACCGATGACACCAACCTTCCGTGGACATCATCGGTGGAACCGTGGCTATCCCCCGCAGAGAGCCTTGACGTGTTGCTTCGCGCCACCCCTCAACGGGTCGGCGTCGGAGTAGGAGCCGGGCTCAGATATGTGATGCCCATCGGTCCCCTGGCACTTGACCTCGCGTTCTCCCCCCTCACCCTGAGTCCCCAGGTCCATCTCCAGTTCGGGTATTCCTTCTAGAACGATCGGCTCATGCCGGTTTGAGGAGCAGCACGGGAACATGGGCGAGATGCGCGATTCGCTCTGCGACGCTGCCCATCAGCAGGCGCTTCACGCCGCGGCGGCCATGGGAGGGGACCAGAATCATGTCGACGAGCTGCTCCTTGGCGGTGCGACAAATGACCTCAGCGACGCTATCTGGCTCGGTTGTGACGAGAGTGTCCACTCCAATGGAACGTGCATGGCACCTCTCCTCCATTGTACGGAGATTCTGGAGTGCAGCTTCGAGGCGAGCCTCAAAGACTCCTTTGAGGGCACGATAGGATTCACCGGAGAGCTCGGGCCCCAGCAAAGGCACGGCCGGCGGTGCCGCGTAAACAAGCAGCAGGTGTGCTCCGAACGCTGCAGCGACGTCACAGGCGGCATCGACGGTCTCCTGGGCAAAGGCGACTTGTTCCGCGTCGTCGACTGAGAGCGGGACGAGAATCTTTTGTGGCGCACATTTCATCGTTCAGCATCCTTCGCGTGGTGGAAACATCGCAGCCGCCTGGCCGCGATAAACGACCATAAAACGCGGCTTGAGACACTCGGGTGCAAGGTAATACAACGACACTGCCATTCCGAGTCGACTCATTGCTGCGGATGTGCGCCCGCGCACGGTTTCCCAGGAGGTGGCTTCGTGATCAAGACGGAGCAAGGGGCAAGGCGTGCGACTCTCTCGGCGATAGAGCCCAACAGCAGATGCGCCAACCCTGTTCGCCCCCCCGTCGCCAGCACGATTCTGTCGACTCCATGCTCTGCGGCGATGCGCAAGATGGCCTCAGCCGGGGCCCCAGGGGCTACCTCTTCATAAATCGTCAATGTTGGAAATCGAGTTCGTAATGGCAGCACAAAGCGCTCAAGGCTTCTCGCCACGTCGCTCCTTAGCCCGAGTTCCCACTCCTGGACGGTAGCCGGCAGCGAGGGAGCACTCGTCCAGTCATAGCTCATGGGCAGTGGTGGGACTGTGTACACGTGCAATATATGCAGGGTATCGACACCGGCCTCCAGCTCCGTCGCTGCCATCGTCGCGGCCTGCATCGATGCTGCTGAGAAGTCTACGGGGACCAACCATCGCTTGGCCATTGACTCACCTCAGGGGACGACGATCACTGGCACCGGAGCGTGGACAGTGAGCGAGCGGGAGACGCTCCCTTCCACCATCCTCTGCCACGCACCTTTTCCTGTCCTACCGAGCACCAGGAAGTCTACGCCCGCTCGCTCGCTCTCCTCGAGTAACGTTTTGCGGGCACTCCCTCGTAAAATCCGGAAGGAGGCATCCACTTCGGCCGGCACCTGCACGCGGGCCTTGTCAACGACCGCATCATGAACCCTCTGTTGGATTTCATTGATCTGCCGATCGGTGAGATAAAACCCATCATAGACGTCGACCTGGCCCAGATCGATGACGGTCACCACATCGAGAGAGGCGCCGGTCTTCTGAGCGAGAGAGGTCGCGAGCACGAGAGCACGTTCAGCAGGCTCAGAGCCATCAATAGCGACCAATATTCTTCGTCGACTCTCTTCTGTCATTACTATTCCTAATATCGGGGAGCCCGGGCCAGTAGAACCGACCCGTACTCCTCCGTTTCTTATTCGCGATCAAGGTCAATATGGAGATTTGGAATTGGCAGCAAACGACTCAACACAACGCCTGCCCCCATTTCCAATGGCTGGCGATTCACCGGATCTCAATCTGACGCGCGCTTTGTTTACTTCGCTCTACTTTCGGCAGTTTGACATCGAGAACGCCCTCTCGAAACTGCGCTTCGACTTGCTTTGCATCGACATTTTCAGGCAAAGTAAAACTCCGCTGAAACATACCATAGGAACGTTCGCTTCGATGACAGCGGACCCCTTTTTGCTCTTTTTCGCGATGTCTTTCGCCTGCGATATTAAGTATTCCGTCGCTCACCTCGATCCGAACGTCTTCCTTTGCAATTGCAGGAAGCTCTGCCTTGATATGAAAAGATTCCTGGTCTTCCTCGATATCCACCGCGGGATACCAGTCAGACAGAGTCATGAGTTCGCTTCCGGTGTCCCGTTCGAATGGACGGGAGAAGAGGCGCTGGAGACGATTCGACATATCCTCGAGTTCGCGATAGGGGTCCCAACGAATGAGCGACATACTTATGCCTTTCTGCCGTTTGCCTGGCGGCCCTGGGGCTGACGGTCTACCCGCCAGCGCAAGGCGACCTTGCATGTCTCGTTCCTGGGAGGGGCCTAGAGCGGATGGGGGCCAACCACGGGGATGAGGATGACTGCATGACTCGGCGAGGCGGTCTGACACAGCTCATTGCACGTACGTCACGCTGTGACCGCAGCGCTTCATCGCCGAAACAGCCATGGCTTCGACAGTTCTAGGACTGCACAATTGTCACATCTGCTCACGTACTGCCCGCAAGATATCGAGGTAGCTCAGAATGCCTACGAGGGAGCCATCCGGGGCCGTGACGGGTAGCGCGCCCACACGATGCTCGAGGAAAAGGTCGATGGCCTCGCCAAGCTCTGCTTCACCTTCGATGGTGATGGGGACGCCCGTCATCAACGCGCCCACACGGTGCCGCAGGCGCGCCGTCGCTTGCTCGGGCGACAGTCGCATCAGGGTGTCGAGGGACCAGGTACGAAGGTCTCGGTCGCTCACCATGCCCACGAGTTCCCCGCGTTCTAGCACGGGGATGTGACGAATCTGTGCGTCCCTCATTTGTAGCAGAGCATCGCCCACGGTGGTGGTCGCGTGGGCGACGATCGGGGCCTCGGTCATGATGTCTCGGATCTGCATGTGGTGCTCCCCTGCATTCGCTTCTGAGCAAGACCTGCACCAACCCAGCGGCATCACGGCCTTGGAGAAGAAGGTCGCTTGGGGGTAGTCTCTGTCCTTAATGGTGGAGCAGTAGTGAGGCGACGCGATGTCCGATGACAGACGCCAGGGAGGTCCAGCGAACCCCTTCGAGGAGCTGCTCGGTGCCCCCCCTGCAGCGAGCCCAACGGGCTCTCCCGTAACGTTGCTGCCCCGGGCAGCTGCCGCAAGTACGCCGACAGAGCCGAGCGCCCAGGCGTTGGAGTTAGGCTTTGATCCCGGGGCGGCCTTGCCTGCGCCCGAGGCTCGAAAGCCGGAGCGCCCCGAACTCGCTGACTGGCGCGAAGGTCTGCCGCGTGGTCAAGCAGGCGCCACTGCTCCCGCGGATCTAGCCGCTGTCAGCAGTCGCAACCCCCTTACGTCGACCAGGAAGCGGCCTCTGGGTCCGATCGTTGGGGCAATCGTGGTGGTCGCCGCAATCGTCGTCGCTGCGAGCCAATGGAAGGGAAGGACCACGGGGGCGCCAACTGGTGCACCGACCCGTTCGGAGGCTG
>JBMTAX010000125.1:0-7832 GCA_049429145.1 Myxococcota bacterium | reverse complement strand
CAGCTCCACCGAGGCTTGCGCGACGATGAGAGCAACTTGGTCGGCGCTCAACCCAAACTTTTCGAGCTTTGTCCGAGACAGTTCAATGCTGAGCTCCGCGGGTGGCACGCCGCTGATCTCGACCTGGGTGATGTCTTCATGGTCGAGGAGACGAGAGCGTGTTCTTTCGGCGAGCGCATGCAACGTGCGCAGGTCCTGATCCCCAGAGAGGATGAAAGAGATGACCTGTCGACGTTGGCTGAGCAACGTGACGTTCGGCCGCTCTGCTTGCTCAGGGAACGAGGTGACGCGGTCGATGGCAGCCTTCACGTCGCTGAGCACTTTGTCAGGGTCAGCCTCGAGCAAGAGCTCGACGCTCACTCGCGCGAGCCCTTCGCCTGCAACACTGGTGACGCGCTTGACACCATCAAGGCCTCGTACGGCTTCTTCCGCTGCGAGGACGATGCCCTGCTCGACCTCGCTGGGGCTCGCCCCCGGATAGGGGACGCTCACCACGACGGTATCGAGGGTGAACTCCGGGAAGACCTCTTGCTTGATACGGGTCATCCCGATGAGACCACCGATCAAGACCACTACCATCAGCAGATTGGCGGCCACCGGGTTGCGCGCCATCCAGGCGATGGGTCCGCCGGTCGGACCAGACGCTATCGGGCTCATGGCGCATTCCCCTTTGTCTCCGATGTGGCTGCCATTGCCGCAGGCGCAGGTGCCTCGATGACGCGCACCGACATTCCCACGAGAGGCAGGGCGAGGGGGGTGACCACCACTCTCTCGCCTGGGGCTAGACCCTCGCTGACATACACATCATCGAGCGAACGCCAGATCACCGTCAGCGTCTTGCGCTCGAGCTTGTTGTCCTGGTTCACCACCCACACCCGTTCGCCGTCGTCGAGTGCCCGCCGCGGTACCTCGTACACCTGGGTGAGGGTCTTGCCTTCGATGACCACATCGACGAACGCCCCCGGCAAGAGCGGGAGTTCTCCCTCTTTCGTCTCGAAGGGGCGTTCGATGACCGCAACGAGCTGCGCCGTCCTGGTTTGCGGGTCGAGGGTACTCGCGAGGCGCTCCACGCGACCTTGCCGAACGATGGTGACACCTCCGCCGAGCTGTTGAGTGACCTCGACCAGTGAGCCCTGTCGGCCTGAGGCCGGAAACTCGACAGCCCCGAGTTCCTCGACAGGCAACGACACCATGACCCACAGCTGCTCGGTGCCGATGAGGGAGACCACCCGTGCACCAGGTTGCAGCACCTGTCCCACCTCGACAAACTCCTCCTTCACCACCGCAGGGAACGGCGCGCGCAAGCTGGTGCGTTCGAGCTGTAGGCGCGCACGGTCGAGGCCGCTCTGCGCCGAGCGAAGCGCTTCACGGGCCGCATCGACGTGGGGACCGCGCAGTGCCAGCGCGGCCTCATCGCTGTTCGGGTCTTTGCCGAGCAGCTCCCACTCCCTTTGGGCGACGCGCTGTCGAGCCTGCTCCGTCTCGAGCTCGAGCGTAGCGCGCTCTATACGGCTGTTCTCTTGATCGAGGGCCATCTGGTAGTCTCGCGGGTCGACGCGCACGATGACCTGGCCGCTCTGAAAGCGTCCTCCCGGGACCAGCTCTTCCGACTGCCAAATGATGACGCCACCCACCTCAGGACCGAGGGTCACCTCGCGTGCAGGGCGCACGACGCCAGTGGCACGGATGCGAGCGGGTACCACCATCGGTTGCACAGCCGCCACCTCGACGGCTGGCGCTGCCTGCTGCGGGCGGTCGCGAGAGGCGGTGTCCTTCATGCTCGCCAGGGTCTTCATGCCAACGGCACCCACTGCGAGGATGAGCACGGGGACAACAATGCGGAGTACGCGCTTCATGGGGCGTTCCCTTCGTAGACATCAAGGATCGATGCAGCCCAAGGTCCCGAGATCGCGTCATAGAGCACTAATGTGGCGTCGATGACCTGGCGTTCCGAGGCGAGGACGGTGAGTTCGGATTGCAGAGATGTGTTCAGCGCAATTTGCACGGCTTGGTAGTTGGCGAGTCCGGCCGCGTAGCGCTCCCGGGCAACATCGAGGGCCAGGTTCGCGGCTACACGCTGGGTACGTGCCGCCTCGCGTTGTGCGGCGGCGCCGTCGAAGCGAGCTTGCGCGCCGGCGATACCCTGGGCCACCCGCAGCTTCACCTGACGTAGACTGGCCGCAGCCGCCGCTGCCTGGGAAGAGGCCTGACGCAGTTGCGAGATCCGTTGTCCTCCGCCGAAGAGGGGCACCGACAGATTCGCGCCGACGCCCCAAACGAACTGGGCGTTCGGTTCACGAATCCAGTTGGCCTGTTGGCCCGCCTGCGCGCTTACGCCCAAACTAGGCAAGAACGCGAGCCACGCTGCCCGTAGCCTCGCTTCGGCGGCTCCCACTCGCTCTGCGGCAGCTTGCACGTCTGGCCGCTGCGCGAGGAGCGTCTCGAGCTCAGGGGCACTCGGGGCCTTGAGCTCGAGAGGTAGGTGATCTCGAACCTCGACCTGTGCATTCGGGGGGCTTCCCGCCAGAATCGCCAGCTGCTGCGCCAAGACCTGGGCTTGCGCGACGGTGCTGGGCAGGAGCGTCTCCACCGCTGCGAGATTCTGGCGCTGCTGCAGCACATCGAGGCCCTGTGCTTCGCCTGCGTCGAAGCGGGCGTCGATCATCGACAGCACCTCCCGGTTCAAGAGAACCTGCCGCTCGAGGAGCTGCACCTGTGCGCGCGTTCCTACGAGCTCGTGGTAGGTGCGTGCCACTTGAAGGGCCAGAGCCAGTGACTGTGCGTCACCGTCTGCGTCGCTAGCGTCAGCTTCACGCTCTTGGGCGGTGAAGGCTGACCACGACCGCCCGGGGTCTAGCTGCACTCGTGCCCCGAGCAACGCAGAGCCCGTGCCGAAGACGAGGGGCGGCTCTGTCTGCGCCATCTGTTGCAACTGCGCCGCGAGGGGTACTGGTTGGGTCGAGGTCGACGCGCCGAATGCCGAGAGACCCCCGAACTGAAAACCCAGCGAGTTGTACGGCGAGAGATTGCCGCTGACGTCGAACGAGAGCGTTGGCAGCGTCGGGCTAAGGGCCTGCCACGTCGAGGCCTGCAGTGCGTCGAGGCGTGCTCGCGTCGCGACCAGATCGTGGTTCTCTCGCAGCGCAGTCTCGACGGCGCGGGTGAGCAGCACGTCATCGAGCTGGCGCCACCACGGCGATGCGCCCTCAGGCGCAGCCTTTTCGGCTGCGGAGGGAAAGGCGAGAATGGCGAAGAGCAGGAAGGGATTCATGGAGGGGGACCTACGGGTGCGGGCTCGAGGCCACGCAGCAAGAGCTTGACGAGCGCCTTGACGTAATCTTCGAGGTCATCGTGCAGCGCTTCAGGACCGGCGAGGGAGGCGACGAAGCTGCGTTGAGAGACGGCCCCGAGAAGCGCATTTGCGAGCACCGTCGCTGGAAAGTCTCCTAAGTGCCCCAGTCGTTGGGCCCGCCGCACCCAGGAGACGAGGGCGTGATGACCTCGCGCCGGAGGGGGCATCTCGTCACGGCCCAGGACTTCACCGACGCGGGCGCCGCTTGCCTTGAGCATCATCATGCAGGGGACCATCGAGTCGAAGAACCGCGCGATGGCAAGGCAGAGCTCGACGAGTTGTGGTTCGATGGGGCGGTTGTCGGGGCCTTCTTCGAGGAGCGCTACCCAAGGGGGTACCGGGGGTGGTTTCAGCGCGGCGACGAGAAGCCGCGACTTGCTGCCGAAGCGCTTAAACAACGCGGCTTGGCTGAGCCCGAGCCGCTCCGCGATCACTGCCGTGGCCACCTGGGGTCCATGGGCCAAAAAACACGCGCGGGCGGTGTCCAAGATCTGCTCGTCGCTCAGTTGACGCGGGCGACCCATACGCGCCTCCCCAGGAATGGTGTCTGCTGGCTCACTAAAGTCTTGAACGCCTCGCTCCTTCGATTGGTTGCGAGGCCCATTTGGCCGTTGTTTATCAAGGTATGAACTGTGAACTGCACAAGTTAGTAATCCGCCAGACACTAACCTATGGGCTCGATGCAGGGGACGCAACCCACGTGCGATGTCCAAGTCAGATGTGCCGCTGCCTTGCCGCGGTGCGTCTACGGTCGTTGACACCCCGCCGGTCGGCGCTACTGTCCCCCCCGACATACGACACAGGGCGCGTCCCTGGAGGTTCTCACTGCCATGACGAAGCGCATCGCCATCAACGGGTTCGGCCGCATCGGCCGCGTCGCCTATCGAATCATCCAGGAGCGCCAAAAGGCCGGCAAGACCGACCTCGAGGTGGTCGCCATCAACGACCTCACCGACCCCGCCACGCTCGCCCACCTGCTGAAGTACGACTCCGTGCACGGTCGGCTCGAGAGTGACGTTCAGGTGAAGGATGGTGCGCTCGTCGTCGACGGCAAGACCATTCGTGTCACGGCCGAGAAAGATCCGAAGAACCTGCCCTGGCGCGAGCTCGAGGTTGACGTTGTTTTCGAATCAACCGGCATGTTCGTGAGCAAAGACAAGGCCTCGTGGCACATCGATGCGGGCGCCAAGAAGGTGGTCTTCTCTGCTCCCTACAAGGGCGAGGCCCCCGACGCCACCATCTGCTACGGCATCAATCACGACGCATTCAAGCCCG
Organism: Myxococcota bacterium; assembly: GCA_049429145.1. Lineage (GTDB taxonomy): Bacteria > Myxococcota > UBA727 > UBA727 > CAYLZW01 > JBMTAX01. The sequence continues at coordinate 3,205 of JBMTAX010000125.1, read as the reverse complement.
AGATGACGGTTATCTCCACGGCGTCATGCACGACGAATTGCCTCGTGCCGGTAGCCAAGGTACTCAACGACAACTGGGGTATCGAGTCGGCCCTCGTGACGACCGTGCACAGCTACACGAACGACCAGCGCATCCTCGACCTGCCCCACAGCGATCTGCGCCGTGCGCGCGCCGCCGCCGTGAACATGATTCCCACCAGCACCGGCGCTGCTGCGGCCGTGGCCCTCGTCCTGCCCGAGCTCAAGGGCAAGTTCGACGGCATCGCCATCCGGGTGCCGACGCCCAACGTCAGCGTCATCGACCTCGTCGCGACGGTGTCGAAGGACGTCACCGCCGCGGAGATCAATGCCAAGCTCAAGGAGGCTGCCGCTGGGCCGCTGAAGGGCGTCATGGGATATACCGACGAGGAACTCGTCTCCACCGACTTCCTGCGTACCCTCGAGTCCTCTTACGTCGACGGACCGAACACCAAAGTCATCGGCAAACGCATGGTGAAGGTCCTGGCTTGGTATGACAACGAGTGGGGCTTCACCCAGCGCGCCATCGACATCCTCGACATGGTCGCCAAGGCCGTCTGAGTTAAGGAGGGCGAGATGGGCATCACCTGGGTTGACGATCCCTCTTTCGACGTCCGCGGCAAGCGGGTCTTCTGTCGCGTGGACTTCAATGTCCCGCTCGAAGATGGCCGCGTGACCGACGACGAGCGTATCCGGGCGAGCCTGCCCACCATTCGCCTCCTCCTCGAGCGTGGGGCGCGGCTTCTGCTCGCGTCCCATCTCGGTCGCCCCAAGGGAAAGCCGCGGGCCGAGTTCTCCCTCGAGCCCGTGGCTGAACGCCTCCAAGCCCTTCTCTCCCGCGAGATACTGTTCGCCGACGATTGTGTGGGCGACGGGGTGAAGCATCTCGCCAATGGTCTCGCTCCAGGTGGGGTGCTCGTCCTCGAGAACCTGCGCTTTCACCCCGGGGAAGAGAAGAACGATGAAGGCTTCGCTCGTATGCTCGCGGAGAACGCCGACGTGTACGTGAACGACGCCTTCGGCGCGGCCCATCGGGCTCACGCCTCGACCGCAGGCATCGCTGACGTCATCGCGCAGAAGGCGGGAGGGCTATTGTTGCGCAAAGAGGTCGAGGCTCTCTCGTCGCTGCAGCGCGGCCCTCAAAAGCCTTTCGCAGCGGTGCTCGGTGGCGCGAAAGTCAGCGACAAGGTGCAGGTGCTCTCGAAATTGCTCGACCGCGTCGACCGCATGCTCATCGGCGGCGCTATGGCCTACACCTTCCTCAAGGCCCAGGGCCACGACGTGGGCACCTCGCGTATCGAGGAAGATCGGCTGCTCCTCGCCAGCAGCGTCCTCGAGGCGGCCGCATCTAAAGGCGTCGAGCTGCTTCTACCCACCGACCACGTCGTCGCGAAGCGCTTTGACGCAGCCGCACCGGCGCGGGTGGTCCAGAACGGTGGCTTTGAGCCCGATGACATGGGACTCGACATTGGTCCCGAAACGCGTGTCCGCTACGCGGCAGCCTTGAAAGACGCCAAGACCATCTTCTGGAACGGTCCCATGGGCGTGTTCGAATGGGATGCCTTTGAGAAAGGCACCATGGCCGTCATGGAAGCGGTGGCGGAAAACAGAGGTGCGTTCACGGTTGTAGGCGGGGGCGATTCCGTCGCTGCGGTCAACAAGGGTGGCGCGCACGAACGCATCTCCCACGTATCCACCGGCGGCGGCGCGAGCCTCGAGTTGCTCGAAGGACAGAAGCTTCCGGGTCTGCTCGCCCTTGGGTACTCCTTCTGAGTGAATCTTCCACGGGGGGGCGAGGGGCTGCCATTCGGCCGTCCCGGCCTCGCCACCACACCCCCGCCACCACACCCCCGCGCGGGGCACATCGAACGACGAGGCAGCGCGCATGAGCGAGAGAACTCCTTTCATCTGCGGCAACTGGAAACTTCACTATGGCGTCGAGGAAACCCGCGCCGTGTTGCGCGAGCTGGTCGGTCACCTAGACGCGCTGGGTGGCCTTGAAGTCGGTATCGCCCCGGTGACGACGACGCTGTTCGCTGCGGTCGAGGTGGCGAAGGGCACCGCACTGCGTATCGCTGCCCAGAACGTTCACTTCGAATCGAAGGGGGCTTTCACCGGCGAGTGGTCGGTCGCGCACCTCGCAGAGCTCGCCGTGACACACGCCATCGTGGGCCATTCGGAGCGTCGTCAGTATTTCGGTGAGACCGACGAGGGCGTGGGTCGCAAGGTGCGCGCCCTGTTCGACGGGGGTCTGGTACCCATCGCCTGCTGTGGAGAGCTGCTCGAGGAGCGGGAGCGCGGCGAGACCCTTGCCGTTGTCTCGCGCCAGGTAGAGGCCATCCTCGCCCACATCAGCGCCGAAGAGGCACAACGGCTCGTGATCGCCTACGAGCCCGTCTGGGCCATCGGCACTGGCAAAACCGCGACCGCGGCGCAGGCCCAAGAGGCACACGCTGCTATCCGGCAGCTCGTTGGCCAGCGCCACGGCGCTGCAGCCGCGGCGAAGGTGCGGATCCAATACGGGGGGTCAGTGAAGCCCGAGAACGCCCGCGAACTCATGGCGCAGCCCGACGTCGATGGCGCGCTCGTTGGTGGCGCAAGCCTCAAGCCCTCTGACTTCTTGGCGATCTGTCGCGCGGCTGTGGGCTGACGGTCCAGATTCCGCCGGCCTCTCTTGCCCTTCTTCGCGAAGCTCCCTAGACCCCATTGCCCGGCGTCGCATCCGCGCGCTGCCACCCTGACTGGGTTGGTCCATCACTGAAGGTTCGATCCCATGACCGCGTTCGTCATCGTCGTCCATGTCCTCGTATCCCTCGTCCTCATGCTCGTGGTGCTGCTGCAGCCGGGCAACAAAGGTGGCATGGGCGCGGCGTTCGGAGGCGCAGGTGGCTCGACCGTCTTCGGTGGGCGTGGCGCCAACACCTTCTTGGCAAAGCTCACCGCTGGGGCAGCCGCGGTGTTCATGCTGACCAGCTTCTCCCTCGTGTACCTCTCGTCGCGCACGGGCTCCGCTTTCGACCGTGCGTCGTTGCCGGCTGCGGCACCCGCCGATGCCGCGCCTTCGGAGGCTGACGCTTCACCTGCTGAAACTTCGCCTGCCGAAGCTGCACCTGCCGAAGCTGCACCTGCTGAAGCTGCACCTGCCGACGCTGCACCTGCCGACGCTGCACCTGCCGACGCTGCACCTG
>JBMTAX010000124.1:0-7846 GCA_049429145.1 Myxococcota bacterium | reverse complement strand
CGCGCCCATGGATCGTCCGCCTGTCCCGCAAACGCCGAGGACGCGCCCGAGCGAGGGAGCCACCGCTCCTCCGGAAGGGCTTCCCACCCGCCAGCCCCCCCCGCGCGCCGGAGAGGGCTCACCGGTACAGCGGCGCCCCGAAAACGCAGTCGCCACGTCGGCCCTGGACCGGCTCGCGCTGGAGCTCGAGGAGCTGCTGCGCGAGCTCAGCTTCGGGTGGCGAGCGCTGCGGGCCCCTGACCGCATCACCGTGGGGTGCGCGTTGGCCATGGTGGTCGGCGTGCTGTTGCCTTGGATCTCAGACCCTGCGCACGCGAGCCAGCCCGGCCTGCAAGCGGGCGGGACGCTGCACTTCGCCATCGGTGTGCTCTCTTTGTGGGTCGTGGCGCGCTCTCACGGGATGAGAGGTTTGCGCATGAGCCGACGAGACGAAGCCGCGCGGCACCGGCGATACAGCCTATGGCTTGTGCTGCTGGGCGCTGCGTCGACGCTGGCGGGAGCTTACCTGCTGCTGATGAACGGGCTTCATCGCGGGCCAGAGTGGCCGGTGCAGGTGCATTTTGGGCTCTACTGGACCTTGGTGGCAGGGACTGGGCTATCGTATGGGGGCTATGCGCGCTTCGCGGATGCCCCGCGCTGACGTGCATCATTGAGGTTCTGCGACATGTCCGAAGACGAGCTCAAGGGGTTCAAGGTCAGCAGCCAAGTGCAGCGTCGGGTCGATCGGGCCCCGAGCAAGCCGACAGGAGCAGGGGCAGCGCCGAGCGTTGGGTTCCCGCGCATCGAGAACCTCGTAGGGAGCGCCACGCCCGATTTCAGCGGGCTCGAGGCCCGTGCGGCGCAGCTGCAGGAGCTGGCGAGCAAAGGCTCGCTGAAGGAGAAGCCCGCGGCGCGCAAGGCGGCCATCGCCTACGAGCGTACGGGGGATCTGCTCGAGCACCTGCTGCAGGTAAAGGCGTCGCTCGGCGGCAAGCAGAGCGACTGATCTGCAGGGGATCTGCGGGCCTGCGCAACCTCGCTGCCCGGTGCCCGATAAGTGCCTTGTAAGGGAAAGGCCCCACAGCACCTCTCCCGACCAGAAACCCACTGCCCTTGCGGGCGCAAAAGGAGCTTCACATGGCCATCAACCCCACCGGTCGCGGCGGTTCCATCCAGCTCAACACGGGCAGCACCACCGTTCGCCAATCCCCTCGCACTGACTTCGGCACCCAAATGCGCAACGGCATCGGCGCGGGCGCGGGCGTCGTCGGCGGCGCCGTGGGTGTCGCGGCCCCCATGGTACCAGGCGCGGCAGTGGTCGGCTCCGCCATCAGCGGCGCGGGCCAGTCGATGGCAGGCGGCGGCGGAGCCTATGGCGTGTCCACTGGTGACATCCCGGTGGCCGGTCCCGGGCTCAACACCCCGACGGGCGTCGCCAGCACCGGCAACTCGCAGCAGGACATGATCAACCAGACGAAGAACATGCAGGAGATGATGCAGAGCTTCAACCTGCAGTACCTGACGCTGCAGGAGAAGATGCAGAACGAGAACCGTTCCTTCACAACCATCTCCAACGTTCTGAAGACCAAGCACGACACGGCCAAGTCTTCGATCAACAACGTCCGCTGAGAGGTGAGGACGGCAACGCGGGCGCTCTCGAGACAGTCGAGGGCGCCCGTTCGCCTTTTGCGAAGAAGTTTGCGTCGACACTCGTCAGCGGTGCCCCCCTTTGGGTAGGCTAGGGTGCCGCGCAAGCGCGGCGAGGAGGATGCGACATGGCGGAGACGATGGTGCATGGCTTGATCGACGTCCCCCAAGACGAGGTGGCGCTGCTCCTCGAGGCTGGTTATCTCTATTTGGAGCTCGGCAAACCGAAAGAGGCAGAAGAGGTGTTCAGCGGAGTGAGCGCCCTCGTGCCCCACAGCAACGTGCCCCTGCTGGCGCTTGGGAACCTGCACTTCGCCCAAGGCAACTTTCAACGCGCCTTGAAGTTTCACCAAGACGCACTCAAACTGACGCCGGACAGCGCGCTCGCGTGGGCGCACGTCGGTGAGGTACAGCTTTTCTTGAAGAAGCCAGCCCAAGCCGTAGCGGCACTCGAGAAGGCCCTAGAGCTCGAGAGCGAAGGGGAAGCTGCGCTCTTCGCCCGTTCACTTCTCGACGCCCATACCGCGGGTGACCTCGGCTGAGCTCGTCGTTATTCGACCTAAGGAGGACCCCGGTCATGCGCATCAAGAGTGGCTCACCTCAGACGGGCGGCGTCCGTGGCACCGGCCGGGCGCAGAGCGCAGGCAAGGCGCAAGGCGCACGTTTCTCGGGGCTCGTCGAGGAGAAGGTCGACACCGAGGACGAGGCGCGGAAGCTCCGCTCTCATCTGCTCGAGGAACTGCAAGGCCTCGCCCAGGAGGTCGAGTCTGGGAAGGCGACGAAGGAAGAGGCCAGCCGAAAGTTCGTGGGGCTCGTCATCAAAGAGCGCTATGGCGAGCAGAAGGGCAAGGGAGCGAAAAACATGGAAGACGCCATCGCCGACATGGTCGAGGATGATCCGGACTTCGTGTCGAAGCTTCAATCGCAGCTGAAGAAGCTCGCGCGTTCCTGAGCTCGTCCGTCAGCCTCGCGTGAAGCGCCGCACCACGAGCTCTGTCGGGTTCGTCAAGTCGAGGCAGAGCGCGTCCCCATCGTCGAGGGTGCCTCGACACAGCAGGGGAGGGACAGAGCGTAACGTCGGCTCGCCCGCGCCGAACCAGAACAATTTCTCGTCACTGCCACGACGACGAGCCACGACAAAACTGCGCCCACTCTCCTCTTCTAGTTGAAAGTGCAGGGTTCGTGAGGCAGCCGAAGCGAGGGCTCGCGTCGATGAGCAAAGCAGTGGAGGCTTGGCACGATGGGGCCTCGTCGCCCCGAAGTGATAGCGCCCCTTGCCGAGGTGGAGGGTCCATCGGTTGGGGCCAGAAAAGGGAGCCCTCTCTCCATCATCGTCGAGCGCGCCCCGCACCTCGAACACGTCTCGCTCTTCGGTAGCGAAGAGAGAGCGTGGTTCACCAGCAGCGATGCGCCAATCGTGTGGGCTCTTCTCGAGGTCGGGGTACAGCACCTGCCAGCGCGGTGTCATTCCGTCATCGGTGTCGAGCACCACGGGAAAGCAAACAAACTCTCCCTCGACGAGGCCCCGCAGAAACAGGAGCGCCCGCTTGTCGTCGACGAGAAAGCCGGGCTCCAGAGAGGGTGCGCGCAAACGCTCGCCGAGCTCGCCACCAAGGACGTCATCGAGCGAATGCTCGCGGTTCTCGCTTTCCGTCGAGGGGTCGCTGCACAGGATCCGGTCGCCTGCGATCACCCACAGCGAGCCGCGGAATGAGAAGGCACTTACGTTGAGCAGCAGGCCCTCGGCCTCAGCGCGGGCCTCGCCGCCCGCAACGCAACACGCGGCCCGCGCTTGCTCGAGCGGAAGCTGGAGCGAGGGCGGCACCGGCAGCCGGGTCTGCGCCACGAGTTGCATCGACGGGAGGACGTTGCTGAGCGACATGCGGTCAGCAGATCGTAGAATCTCGTTGGTGCTGACGTCGAGCCTGACCGCGCCGCTGCCTCGAGCAGGCTGAGGCAAAATCGACATTTGTCGATGTGCACACCCGGCCCGTTCCGCCAGAGGGTGTGTTGCCAGGCCCTCCTCCAGTCGAGCAAAGCTCGTCCGGCGCCCCGCACCCAAGAACGCAGGAAGGACAACAAACCAGCTGAGGCGGCTTGTCGCCTCAGCTGCGAAGGGGCTGCTTCGAGACGGACCCTGGTCGCCTCCCCGGCACGCCCCCCGGTCGTTCTCTCCCGTTGCGCGGAGGCCCGCTCCTTTCGGGGGATGACGGATGACGAAGACGGGTTCCCCCGTCCCTCAAGAGGGGCAGAGGCGACGACAGCAAAGGCCCAAAACGGTGTGCGAAGTTGCCGCCGCAATGCTGCTGCCTCAAAGCAGCAGCAATGCGGGAGCGCATCTGGCCAGTCCCTCGATTTCCCGCGCGGTGCGCGGATTTGGCGCGGACTGGTCGTTGGCACTGTTCGTGAGAAGTCGTCCCCCAGTCCCCCTCACGAGGTGCCCCATGACCATCCGCTTCTCCGCCCACAAGCACTCCTCATCCACCCCTGCCCGCGGCGCCCTGTACCGCTCTGCGCTACTGCTAGGGCTCCTCTCGTCGGTCATCGCGGGTGGGGCGTGCGGTGTCGTCGTCCCTGACCTCCAGCAGTGCCTGGCGGCCTACGCCGAATGCGGCATCATCGAGTATGTGCCCATGGGACCTGGCGTCGGGCACTGCGCGTGTGTCGACGACGTACCCCTTGAACCCACCTGCCGTGACGACTTCGACTGCAGCCCTGGCACCTATTGCTCTGTCAGCGACGACCTCTACTACAACGACCAGCCACCGGTGGATGCCTATACGAACGCCATGACCATGAGCCCCCCACGGGAGCCCGAGCTCGTCGGTACCTGCCAACCCCTCGACGTGGAACCGAACCTCGACGAGTGCGCAGCTGACGAGGTGTTGGTGTGCGACCAGTGGGAAGACCATGGCGTCGGGGACGACACGGGAGACTTCCCGATGACGAGCTGTTGGTGCGAGCTGGCCTACTACGGGGACGACTTCGGGCCGCTCCAGGAATGATGGGCCAACGGCGGCCGTGATGGTGAACGTGGGCAGCACACACGAGGTGAGTGCTGCCCATTTTTCGTTGGCCCATCACGTGCGTGGCCCTCAGATCGACGCGGGGAAGGCGAAGGAGCGACGGCTCAACTGCCCGAGAGCGCCGCGAGGCGCTGTTCGGCAAGACGAGCCGCATCGGTGCTCGGGTGCTGCTCGACGAGCAACGTGTAGAGCGTTTTCGCCTGCTCTGGCTCAGCGAGCTCCCCCTCGTGAATCTGCGCCGCTTGCAGGAGTGCCTCAGCGGCGAGGGGTGTATCGGCGAATTCCTTTGCGACACGCTCGTAGCGCCAGGCGGCACCTCGCCATTTCTGACGCTCGGCGTAGAACTCGGCGGCGTAGAGGTCATGCTCGGCGAGCCGCGTGCGAGCCGAGACCCGCAACTCGCGGGCGGTGGTGGCATTCTCTCCGGAGGGGAAACGCGCGAGATAGTCGTCGAAGGCGGCGATGGCGTCTTGGGTCGCCGTTTGATCCATTTCACGGGCGGGCGGGAACAGGAAGAAATCCTCACCCATGGCCTCGTAGAACGAGCGCGCGACACGAAAGGTCGCGTACTCCACACGCTCATGTCGAGGGTGATAGCGGGTGAAGAGCCGATAAGCGTCGGCAGCTTCAAGCCACTTCTCGCGCGCGTAATGGGCGTCGGCGGTCCGCAACTCCGCCAACACAGCGAACTGCGAGTAGGGATACTTGTTCTTCACGTGCTCGAAGAACTTGATGGCTTCATTATAGCGACCGGCCTGGAAGGCGGCCTCGGCTTCGTCGAAGTTCTTCTGCGCCGTGTCCTGGTAGGACACCTCGGTGTCTTGCAGGTTCGTCTCGAAGGCGGCGCAGGAGAGCTGCGGCCCCACAACCCCGATGACGAGGACAACAGGCAGTGACCGCAACGCACCACGAGCGACAAGGCACGGGCGACACGACGTCACGAGGTCAAACAGCGGCATGCACCCTCTCTCCCTGGGAGACGCACCCCCAGGAGCGCCCCGCGTCGGAGCTCTACAGGTCGAGCCTGTAACCAAGGGACAGACCGGCCGCAAGCGGCATGAAGTTCCGCGCTGGCGACGTCATCAGATCCCAGCTTACGTCCACCGGTGCGCGCAGGATCAGCGCACCAGGGCCAAGCCCGAGCCCAACCTCGGCGCCGAGACGGAATGTGGGCCCAAGCAGCAGGGCTGTGCTCGTCGATGTGCCGATGGTGACCGCGTGCTGCCCGATGACCGCGCCGATGCCGCCGAGCACAGTGACGTCGAGAGGCAAGGGCCCGAGCATCGTCTGCACGGGACGCCACTCCGCCTCGCCGCGCAGACGGGACGCCATCGCCCCCCAACGGGCGCTTGGCCTCACCCCACTCGTCGTCGATGCACTCTGGTGGTCGAAGTCGAAGCCCAAAGCGAGCGCGAAAGGCGACGCCCAGCCCTCCCGACGACCAACGCCCACCCGCAGACTGCCACTCGGGAGCAGGGGCGTGAGCCCGCCGAGCTGCACGGCACCGCCAGCACCGACCTGAGCGCTGAAGCGATAGGGGAAAGGACCTTTCTCCTCCTCTGGGGCCGGTTCCTCCGCGGCAGCCTCGACGCTCACAGGGTCGGAGGCTTTATCCGTGGCCGTAGCGGTTTCCTCGTCGAGTGGGGCGAGCTCGTCTTCGAGACCGGCAGCAGGTACCGCGGAGAAATGCAACCGCGCTCCCACCCGCCTTGTGGTATCGTCGACGGATAGCGTCAGCGCGGTCTGTCCTCGAGGCAATTCGAAACGATAACGCTCGACGTAGCCGATCCCAAGGTCAGCCCCCAGGGTAACCGGTGCGCGCACCTCGAGGGAACGGCTCTCCCCAGCAATGGAGAGCTGTACCACGGCGGGAGTCCCGTCGAAGGGTGCGCCTTCGCCAGAAGACTTCGCCTTCTCGTCGTCGAGGATCACGAGATCAAGCTCGACGGCGTCCCCGGGATGCCTGCGCGTCACGACCCAGCGCAAGGTCTCAGGGCCAAGCTCGACGAACAGCTCACGCTCACGCACTTTGGGTGTTTCGAGGGGCAAGGTCGATGGACGCACCGCCGTGGGCGCCGGCTCCTCCTGCGAATGGTGGAGCGCGATGGCTTTGCCCGTGACGATGACAGTGGCGGTCTCAGTGTCGGTGAGAGGAAGGAATGACGACGAGAACCCCTGCAGGCTCACGGAAGCCCGTGGCTCAAGCAGGAAGTCAGCCCCTGGAATGACTTCGAGAGCACGAAAGTAGGCGGCTTCTGTGGCGCGGGTGACGGCATCGCTTGTGGCGACCTGTGGCCCGAGCACCGCGCTGAGCTCGTTCATGAGCGCGCGAATTTGTGATCCGGCGGCGGGGGACGCGTCCATTCGCTGTCCGACGATAGACATCTCGGTAGAGGTACCGAGCCTGGTCTCGTGGGCGTGGTCCCCCGTCACGACGCTGCGGCCGAAGAGGGGGGGAAACATCTTCTGCCAGACGCTGCGGCGCACGGTGACCGTGGCCGACCCAGTCACCGTGGGGTGAATGAGGTAGGCGCGACGAGGCAGTGGCGCGAAGGATCCCGCCATGCCCGGCACGACCTCGGAGCGTTGGCTGACGGAGACGCAGCCGAAAGAGAGCCCCAGCAGGATCGGGGCGAACAGCACGGGCCGGAGCAAACGATGCATGAGGGCGTTCTAGCATGGGTTGCCAGGGCGAAGGACCTCGTGCGGGCGGAATGTTCCCTCGAAGGCGTGCCGACTGGCGTCCGAGCGAGAGGTGACAGTAGGGTTAGGCCAACGTGCGGTGGGATGCGACCGCGAGGCGAGGCGTCGTCGATGCAGATCATTTGTCCGACCTGTGGAGCTCAATACAATGTGAAACAAGGGCGCATCCCGCCACAGGGGGTGTCCATCAAGTGTCAACGCTGCGACACGAGTTTTACGGCCCATGACCCCGGCTCGGGGGAGAGCGGGGTACCCCTCCCCGGCGCGGGTGGCGGCGTGCCCCTCCCCGGCGCGGGTGGCGGTGTCCCTCTCCCGGGGGCAGGTGCCAATCCCTTCGGTGGCGGCGTACCCCTCCCCGGCGCAGGCAGCGGTGTCCCTCTCCCGGGGGCAGGTGCCAATCCCTTCGGTGGCGGCGTACCCCTCCCCGGCGCAGGCAGCGGTGTCCCTCTCCCGGGGGCAGGTGCCAATCCCTTCGGTGGCGGCGTACCCCT
>JBMTAX010000123.1:0-7860 GCA_049429145.1 Myxococcota bacterium | reverse complement strand
CCGCCAGGTGGCGATGTATCTCGCCCGCAAACACATAGGCGCCAGCCTGCCAGAGATCGGTCGTGCCTTCGGAGGTCGTGACCACACCACTGTTCTCTCGTCGGTACGAAAGATAGAGGCGTCGCTCGCCACCGATGCCGGCATGCAAGCTGTGGTCGGTCGTATCGAGCGGGCCCTGAACGGCGACCTGCCGTAACGCTGTCCCAGGGAAACGACTGTTCGTCTCGCGTCATTGGCCGACGTTCTTGCGGCCTTCTTCGCCCACCGCTTGCCTCTGGCACACGTTCCTGCGATCTCGTCGTTGTGACCTCCGCACGACACCGCCCCCTCGAGCTGGTGCCCGCCACCGCATTGGTGGGGTGGCGCGAATGGGTCTCACTGCCTTCCCTCGGCGTGCGGGCCATGAAGGCGAAGGTGGATACGGGAGCTCGTACCAGCGCCCTGCACGCCAGCGACGTCGAGCGGGCACGACGCAGGGGCTGCGACCTCGTCCGCTTTTCTCTGCATCCGCTTCACCACCGCCCCGGGGTGCAGGTTCGTTGCGAGGCGCCCTTGGTCGATGCGCGACGCGTGACTCCATCGTCGGGCCGAGGGCAAGAGCGACTCGTCATCGCCGTGCTGCTGGAGCTAGGGGGTCTTTCGTGCGAGGTGGAGATGACCCTGGCTGACCGGCAGGACATGGGCTTTCGCATGCTCCTCGGTCGGGAGGCACTCAAGGCGCTCTCCCTCGTGGTGCATCCTGGCTGCTCCTACCTCCTCGGCAAGCGGCCCCGGGGCCTGCGGCGTCGACCCAGCTGAGCGCTGCGCCAGTCCCGACAGGGCGGGATCTTCTGCACCCTTCCCTCCGGCAGCGAAGCGGCTAGCATGAACCTCATCTGGTGAAGCGGAGTTGGCGCCGGGTGCGTTTCTTTCCGTCGGGAGAGCTTGCAAAGGCCTCTCGCCCTCGTCGAGGTTCACCTTCTTCAGCGACCCTCCTCGAGTGGAGCGGCCGCGCAGGACACGTCGTGACACGTCGAGCGGCGCTCACCGGACTCGTGCTCTCTGTCTTCGGTCTCGTCGTTTTCTTTTACAAGGCGATCGTGCTCTCGGTACCTGTCGTGCCATCGAACCCCACCGATCTATGGCACGTCGAGCTATCTGTCTCTGCACGAGGAGAGGGTGCGCCAGGCAGCATCAGTGCGCTCCTCCCGAGCACCAGCTCCGAGCAGGTCGTCTTCGACGAGTCGGGTTCTTCCGACCGCTTGCGGTTCTCGTTGCGCAAAAAAGACGGCGAGCGGACCGGGGTCTGGTCTGGGGCGTTCGATGGGGTGCATCGGCTCGTGTACAGCTTCCGAGTGCGGCTCGCCGGGGCCGAGCCACAAGGCGCCGCGTCGAAGCCCATCGAGGAGGAGCTGCTGCGAGAGCGATGGGGGATGCCCGAGGTGGAGTATCCCGCCGATGCACCAGAGGTGCGCGCGGTGCTCGACCGCCTGTCGCTCCCCGAGAAGGACCAACTCGGCAAGATGCGCGCGTTGCAGGCTTTCATTGTCGAGGAGGTCGCGCTCATCGACACCGCGTCGTCGGACGCGTTGCTCGCCCTCGCTCAGAGCGAGGGAGACCAACTCGCCAAGGCGCGACTTCTCGTCACATTGCTGCGCGCCGCTGGTCTGCCCGCCCGCATGGTGCGCGGCATCGCGCTCCGCGAGGAGGGCGCTCCCCCCGAGGAGGTCGCTTGGGCCCAGGCGTTCACCGAAGAGAAGTGGCTCAACCTGTCACCGCTCGGGGCATTCTTCGGCGACAAACCCAAAGAGCTGCTCGTGCTCCACCACGGCGCGTCCCCCATTGTAAGCGGAACCGGAGTCTCGGCCCTGGGGTACCAGCTGCACGTACGACGAGAGCGGCTGCGCCCGGACGAGCTCGCCTCCATGATGATGCCGTCGTCAAAGCTGTTGTCGGCGGTGTCCCTCTATCGCACGCCCCTGCGGGTACAAGACAACTTGCGCTTGCTGCTGCTCATGCCCATCGGTGCCTTGCTCGTCGCCGTGTTTCGGAACCTCATCGGGCTGCCTACCTTCGGTACCTTCATGCCCATCCTCCTCGCGCTTTCGCTGCGGACCACCCGCCTCATAGATGGTTTGCTGCTGCTGACCTTCGTGCTCGGCATCGCCGTGGTCGCCCGCGTTCTGCTCAATCGCCTGCGACTGCTCGTGGTTCCGCGCCTTGGCGTGCTGCTCTGTCTCGTCGTGCTCGCCATGACGTTGCTGACCCTGCTCGGCGATGCCCTCGATTTCAACGAGATGTTCGCCAGCGTGCTCTTCCCGGTGGTCATCCTCACGATGCTTGTCGAGCGATTCTCCCTCACCTTGGCCGAGGAGGGGGCGCGCTCTGCCCTCGAGACCGCAGGCTACAGTGTGCTCTCGGCGCTGCTCGCCTACCCCGTGTTCAAGAGTGAACTCGCCGTGCACATCATGTTTGGCTTCCCGGAACTCATTTTCACGGTGATGGGGCTGCTGATCATCCTCGGCGGCTACACCGGGTATCGCCTCGTCGACCTGCGCCGCTTCCGTGCGGTGCTGGTGGAGCCCTAAAGTGCTGGGCTTTTGGCGACTTGGTCGGCGGCTGCGCGACGCTGGCGTCATCGGCATCAACCAGCGCAATCTCGAGATCATTTTCCCATCGAATCCGCGCCGGAACTACCGCCGCGTCGACGACAAACTACTCACAAAGCGCCTGTGTATCGAGCACCAGATCCCTGTGCCAGAGCTTTATGGTGCGGCAGCATCCAACTTCGAGCTGAAGGACCTGCGCGAGGTGTTTCGCCAGCGGGGCCGGTTCGTGCTCAAACCCTCCCGTGGTGCCATGGGCAACGGCACCTTCGTCATTCGCGGCTACGAAGATGGCGCGTTCCTGCGAGCAGGCGGGACGCGCATGAGCGAAGACGAGCTGCTCTACCAAGCCTCAGGCATCCTCGCGGGTCTGTACTCGCTCGGAGGCCGACCCGATGCCTGTATGGTGGAAGAACTTCTCGTCACCCACGAGGCGCTTCGCCCCATCGCCACCGATGGCGTCCCCGACGTTCGGGTGATCCTCTACCGAGGGATTCCGATCATGTCGATGATGCGACTGCCCACTCGCTCCGCAGGGGGACGGGCGAACCTGCACCAGGGCGCTGTGGGCGTTGGCGTTCACCTCGTCGACGGCAGCTGTCGACATGCCATCTTGCGCAATCGCCCCATCCGAACCCATCCTGACTCGGGCGAAGAGCTGATCGGCCGCGTCGTGCCGGAGTTCGAACGTATTCTCGAGATCTCCATGCGCACGGCAGACCAGAGTGGCCTTGGCTACGTGGGCGCCGACATTGTCGTCGACCAAAACCGCGGGCCCGTGGTGCTGGAACTCAATGCGCGCCCGGGACTGAGCATCCAGATTGCAAACCGTGCGGGTCTTTTGCCGCGTCTCAGGGCGGTAGAGGCCACCCGCACGGAGGGGCTCGACCTCGCCGCTCGCCTTGCGCTCGGCCGCGAGATCGCAGCATCGTTCCCGGGAGAGGAGCGAAGGTGATGTCACGTTCTTTCGTCACCCGGCTGTCAGGGTTCCGTGCCCTCCACGTCTGCTTGTGCGCGTGGTTCTTGTCGACGGTGAGCCAAGCCCTTGCACAAGTCACCCCTGCGCCAGCGACGAGCGAGGTCTATCCACTGGCGTACGACGTGCGAGTGGTGCCAAGCGAGAAGGTAGCCTACGTCACCATCGGGCTGTCCAAGAACGCGAGCCTCGTGCAGAAGGTCGTCTTCTTGATCGACCCTCAGCGACACAGCGACTTCGATGGGGATGGAGAGCTGCTGCTCGAAGACCGCGCTGTCACCTGGATGCCCCCGACGAGGGGAGGCGAGCTCCGCTACACGTTTCGCATCGACCACTTGCGCGACGAGCAACGGTACGATGCGCTGATCACGAGCACGTGGGCGCTCTTTCGGGGTGACGACCTCGTGCCCCCTGCTCGGGTCTCCACCGTCGATGGCTCCGTGGCCACGGCCACCCTACGGCTGCGTATGCCCGAAGGGTGGAGCGCCGTGACCCCCTACGATGAGGGAAACGGCGGCGTGCTCAGTATCGAGAATCCCGAGCGTCGCTTCGACCGACCCACAGGCTGGTTCCTGCTCGGGAAGCTTCACGTCGCCAAGACCACCGTTGCTGGCTCGAAGGTGACCTTCGCAACTCCCCGCAAGCAAGGAGCACGGCGCCAGGATCTCCTCGCATTCTTGCGGTGGACGCTGCCCGAACTGAGGGACCTCGCCGGCCCCTTGCCGCCCCGTCTCACCATCGTTTCCGCCGGCGATCCCATGTGGCGTGGCGGCTTGTCGGGGCCTGCATCCTTGTACCTTCACGCCGAGAGGCCTCTCATCGACGACGATTTCACCAGCCCCGTGCTGCACGAGCTGCTGCATACGATGATGGCCGCTCGCGCTGGCAGTGACGGCGATTGGGTGGTGGAGGGCCTCGCTGAACTCTACAGCATCGAGGTTCTGCATCGCAGCCGCGGTATCTCGAAGCGCCGTTACGAGCGCGCGTTCGAGCGGGCAAGGCGCCGCGCCGAAGGGGTGTCGTCGTTGCGGGTGGGGCGCGCCGATGGCCGAGTCACGGCCAAAGCAGTGGGGGTCCTTAAGGCGCTCGATGGCGTGATGCGCGAACGGTGCAAGCGGAACCTCACCGACGTCGTCAAACAGCTCAAGGCAAGCCGGGCAGAGATCTCCACGGCGTCATTCCGCAGCACCGTCGAGTCGGTGGGCGAGTGTGACCTGCAGGATTTCTTCGCAGAGCACGCCCCTGAGCCCGCGCGGGAACCTCTCCCGAAGACTCCCGCCGCTGCTTCTCCTGCCCCCCGCAACCCATGAGGACGCGTCCGTGAGCATCCGCATTCGCCGGACACCGAAGACCTCTCGCTGGCGCGCCCGGGGGCTCTTCGCGCTCTACGGCTTTCGTCTGTTGGCACCTCGCCTCTTCGCCCTCGCGGCGCTGGTCATCGGGGGAGGGCTCTTCGTCAAGTTGCGTCTCGAATTTACCGGCGCTGCCACCGTCGACCTCGTCACGGCTTGCTACGAGGTCTACACCCAGCTCTTCTTCGAGCACGTCAGCACGCTGCCACAAGACCCCGCCTTGCGTGTGCTCTACTTCGTCATCCCCCTCCTCGGTGCGCTCGTGCTTGCCGAGGGGTTGTTCAAGCTCGGGGCCTCGCTGCTCGATTTTCAGAACCACCGTGATCAATGGATGCGCATCATGGCCCAGACCTACACAGACCACGTCGTGCTTCTCGGCCTCGGCCACGTAGGCTTCCGTGTGCTTGAAGAACTCGCCGCCCGCGAGGTTCCTGTCGTCGTCATCGAGGCTGCTGACGGCGGCCTCTTCGTCGAGGAGGCAAGAGCGCGAGGTGTGCCTCTCCTGATCGGGGACGCTCGTCGCGAATCGTTGTTGCAGGAAGTCGGAATAGGTCGCGCTGCCGCGCTCATCGCCTGTACCGACAATGACCTCGTCAACCTGGAAGCCGCCCTCGACGCACGGCAGCTCAACCCGACGATCAGGCTCGTGATGCGCATGTTCGACCAGAGCATGGCGCAGAAGATCAAGGGAGCCTTTGCCCTCGACGCCACCTTCTCGACGTCGGCCCTCTCGGCCCCGGTGTTCGCCGCTGCGGCCCTCGATGAAACCGTGCTTGGGGCCTATCGCCTCGGCGACACGACCATGGTGACAGTAGCCGTCCCCATCGTCACACGAGGCGCGCTCGCCGGACGACCCGTAGCGGAGCTTGGACTTTTTCTCGACGCCACGATCGTCGGCGTACAGCGCCTCGGCCACCCACCGACCCACCGCTTCTCTCCCGCTGAAGTCCTCGGCGTGGGTGACAGCCTCTTGTGCCACGTACCGCTCGAGCAGGCCGCAGCCCTGCAAGAGCGGGCACTCGCCCCCGCGGCCTGACGAGCGGGGCGAAGCATCCTCCCCCGTGGGCGCGTGAAAAGGTCTCACGTGCACAGTGGGCCCGGGGCCTGCGCCCATGCCAGGTTGCATTCCTCGGGCAGCGCGTCACATTTCTCCCCATGCCGTGGGCTACGCGAACATGAGCCGTCGGCCATTCACACGAGGGACTGACCGTGCAGGTAAAAATCGAACATTGCGTGCTTTGAAGCTTCAAGCCCAGGGCCTCCAGGTTGGAGGCCGAGATCAAAGCACGCTGGCCCGCAAGTGATGTGGTTCTCGTCGAGGGGAGCCGCGGTGTTTTCGACGTCTTCGTCGACGATGTGCGCGTGTTCTCGAAGCATGAGGCGGGTAGGCACATCGAGCCCGGGGAGATCGTCCCGCTGCTCGAGGGACGAGGCTGGGAATGAATAGATAGCGCGCGCAGTGGCAGGCCCTCGTGATGAGCGGAGCTATCTCCGTCTTGGCCAACGCTGCGCTCGCGCACGTAGGCGCTCCTGAGGGGCGCGTGCCTTTCGTGATCGACGGAGAGCTGCGCGGTGGAGGCACGACCTGGGGCATTGTTTTGCGCGACGGCGACGTGTGGATGCGGGTCTGCGAGGAGGCCCTCGGTGGGGCGCCCGCTTTTCACTACCGTCGTCCCTCCACGGGTCGCGTCCTCATCGGTCGCGCCGACGGCCTGTGGAGCACCGAGGACGGCTGCACGCTCGAGCCCGGCGCTGCGGAGCTGCTCGACGGGCAGCCCTCGCTGGTCGCCGTTCCGCCGGGTCAGCCAGGCCGGCTCTTCGTCAGCACCGGTCATTCCGATCGCGTCAACACCCTCTACCAAAGCGACGATGAGGGCCTCACCTTCACCCCCACCGCTTTCCGCGACCTTCCCTATGCATCTCGCACACTCGCGGTGTCTGACGACGGCAGTGCCCTCTACCTCGGCGTCGTCGGGTTCGATGACCGGATGCCTGCGGTCTTCGTCTCCCGCGACGGTGGCCAAAGCTTTGTCGAGCGGCAGCCTTGGTCCTCTGACGTTGTCGTCGTCAGCGTGCTCGGGGTCGATCCCGTGACCGACGCGGTCGCGCTCGCGCTGCTCGACGGAACGACTGGCGGCTCTACCTTGGTGCTCGCCGATGCCGACTTGCTCACCTTGACCGAGCTGCATCGCTTCGATGGAATCGCCAGCGACTTCCTCGCCCTCGACGACGCCTGGCTCGTGATCGAGGACCGCCAACGGCTCTGGTACCGGTCGCGCAGCGCCGGTAGCTTCGCCGAGGTCAGCGATGGCCCTTCCCGGTGCCTGCTGCGGATGCCGGGTGAGGCCGGCGTCTGGGGCTGCGGCCAACCGGTGCAGGGCGGCCACTTCTTGTTCAGCGAAGACGGGCTGGCTTGGCGAGCGGAGATTCCCTTCCTCGAGGTGGAGGAGCGACGCTGTCCCGAGGGTACAGAGGGCGCCGAGCGTTGTGCCTACCTTTTCGAAGTGCCAGGACCAGCTACCGGCGCCGATGCTGGCCCTACCGCCGATGGGAGGCCGCTCCCACCGCGTCGGCCCACGGAGTCTGCGTCGGGCGGTCTTTCTTGCAGCGGTGGGAACAGCCACGGAGGCGCGCAGCCCTCCGGATGGCTCTGGCTCGCGCTGCCCGCGCTGGCCCTACGCCGGTGGACCCCGCGGCGGCGGGGCGCCAAGGGGCCCCCCGCGCCCTGAGCCGGCCCCTGTGACGGGTCTCACGGTGTCTCTCCCTGGCGCGCCAACGATCTGCGCCCTACACTCGATACTACTGACGCGAGACTGCAACGGCAGCCCAGGCTCCCGTCGATCGTCAGGAGGTACCTCGATGTCACGACCGTCACGCCGCTCCGCCCTCCTCGTCTTAGCCGCCCTCTGCGCGCCTGTTGCTGCGTGCACCACCGCGACCCCGTACG
>JBMTAX010000122.1:0-7875 GCA_049429145.1 Myxococcota bacterium | reverse complement strand
CGCGGCGTCCGCAGGCGCGGGCGGGAGTAGGGCAACGCGCCATGGTATCTCTCTTCGAGTGCCCCGACCCACACTCGCCGAGGTCCCCCATTCTGAGGCTGTGCTCGAGCGCCGCATGGTCTCCCATGACCTGTGGCCTGCCCGCCTGATCGAACGTCGTCAGGGCTCGCAAACCACGCTTCCTGCGCGTGTCTATTGGCCAAGGAACCGCGAGGACCTTCAAACCATCCTTGTCGCTGCCAGCGAAGCAGGCATTCCGGTGGTCCCGTTCGGAGCTGGCTCCGGTGTATGCGGTGGCGTCTCTCCTCGCGCTGACGCGTGGGTGGTCGACATGAAGCGGATGAACCGCTTGGTCGAGGTGGATTTCGCGCGAAGCACCTGTTCCGTCGAGGCAGGCATGAACGGTGAGCGACTCGAGCGGATGCTCAATGCGCGCCAACGATCGCTCGGCCATTTTCCTTCGTCGATCTACTGCTCGACCGTTGGAGGTTGGCTCGCCGCCCGGTCAGCAGGGCAGCTCTCCTCGCGCTATGGCAAAATCGAGGATCTCGTCGTGGCGGTGGAAGGTGTCGATGGCCAAGGGCGCCCGATCGCTGCCAGTATCGACGACCCCCGCACGGGACCTGCCGCGCTGCGTGCCCTCATCGGGAGCGAGGGGGCGCTCTGCATTTTCACAGGCTGTACACTGCGGGTTCATCGCGTGCCGAGTCATCGGTGGCTGCGGGGGTTTGCCTTCCCGTCGCTGGAGCAGGGCATCCTCGCGATGCGCGAAATCATGCGGGCAGGCGAGGCGCCGAGCGTTTTGCGCACGTATGACGTGCTGGACGCTGCCCTGGGCGGTTCGCGTGGGCGTGCGCCAGGGCCTGATCGCATCACCGCCGGGGCCTTGTCGGTCGCCGGCCAGGAAAACTCCGGTGCCAACGACGAGCAGCTCCGTGGCCTTCGCCGATTAGGCGCCGCCGTGGAGTCGTCTACGTTATTCAATCACCCTCGGCTGCTGCGTCGTCTCACGGGAAGCCTGCTGGGACACCCCATGGTGCTGCGCGCCTTGTCGAGGTCGACCCATGGGCCTTGCCGCACCGTCGTCGGTCTCGAGGGGGAAGAGAGCGATCTCCAGCGGCGCGTGCCGCAGCTGCGAGAGCGCTTCGCCAGGGCAGGGGCAGTAGATCTCGGCGATGACCCTGGTGTGCGGTGGCTGCATCACCGGCACCGCGTGAGCTACCGCATGTCCCATGTCTTCGCCGCGGGCGCCTGGGTCGACACCATGGAAATAGCCACAGGTTGGGCGGGGGTGTTGCCGCTGTACCGGGCGATGCGCACAGCCCTATCGAACGTCGCCCTCGTCACCTGCCACTTCAGCCACGCGTATATCGACGGGTGCAGTCTGTATTTCACGTTCGTAGGTGGCGGCCGCGCCGGAGGTGGGGCGACTGGCGACCGAGGGCACTACGACCTGACCTGGTCGCGGGCTCTCGAGGTCGTACGCCGCAGCGGCGCTACATTGAGCCATCACCACGGCGTCGGGCGGAGCAAGTTGGCGGGACTCACCCGCGACAGCGGTACCCTCGAGCTCCTTGCGACGCTGAAGCAGAGTCTAGACCCCGCAGGCATCTTGAATCCGGGGGTACTCGGTCTCGGAGGACGCCGTGGGTAAACGCGACGATGCCCCACGCGACGGCGGCCACCTCGAGGGCGTAGAGCTAGACGAGATCGATGGAGTGTTGCGCATTCCTGGCGAGCGCAGCGCGGCGTGGGCAGGCCGGTTATGTCGTCGACGTGGATACCTGCTGCCCTTGCCTCGACCACTGCCGAGCTGCTCCATCGCCACCTTGTGTACTCGCTTGCCCTACCTCGTCGATGCCTATGTGACCGGCGTCGACGCGAGGCTCCCGTCTGGAACTCATGTCGTAGTGCCGCACAGCCCTCGAGGTGCCGTTGGTCCCGACCTGCTCGGTCTTGTCTGTGCGCGCGCTACCGCCGCGGTCGTGCGGCAAGTGACGCTGCGGGTCATCGCGCAGGGAGAGGCCTGTCTCGACGAGTACCGCTGCGACTCCGTCGATGAGGCAGCCGCTACCGTGGTGTCGAGGGTCACGGAAGGACGCGCTTTCGCTGTCATGGCCTATGTCGCCCCTGCGGGCGTCACGGTCAGGTCCCTCGGGGGGCCCCGCGCAGCGACGCTGCCGTCACCCCCCATCGACGTTTTTCGGCGATGGCGCTGGCCGCACGGGCGGGTTCACGCTGCACGCAATCTTCTGCCTGGCGACATCGTCGCCATCGCAGCGGCGCTCGCCAGGGGGGAGGTGGTCCATGGTGCGCCCTTCGTGGGGCGTGTCGCAGCACTCTCCTCGTCGACGTGGAGTGCCACAGATAACGAGCCCTTCGGACTTGCGGGATTGTGGGAGAGCCGAGGGAGGTCCCATGAGTGAACTCGTCGCCATCGGGCGAAAAGCACCGACCCTGTGCGCCTATTGTCCCAAAATGTGTCGCTTTGCCTGCCCCATCGCAGAGGCAGAGTCTCGGGAGACCGTGACCCCGTGGGGCAAAATGTCGGTGGTCTACTGGGGCCAACGAGGAGACCCGGTGGCCGCGTCGAAAGACGCCCATCGCGTCCTCGAGGCATGCACGGGGTGCGGCGCCTGTGCAGAGCATTGTGCCCACGGGAACCCCGTGGCGGAGACCCTGTTTGCCGCACGCGGAGCGGTGCACACGGCTCGGGGGCTGCGACTTCGGGAGCGGTTTCGGGCCACTGGCCACGGTAGGCACCGCGACCCACTCCCCGCGCTGCATCGTCTGGAGAGCTCTGCCACGGCGCGCATACGGTACTTCCCCGGGTGCACGCGCTTGCTTCAGCAGCCATCACGCTGTGCACATGACATCGAGGCCCTTTCCCTGGCGTTGGGCGAGAAGGTGCCGGCCATGTCGCTTCCGAGGGGACCTGCCTGTTGCGGCTATCCCCTCCACGCCGACGGCCAGCACGACATTCTCACAGAGCACTTGCGGATATTCGAGGGGCAGGTCCATCCGGGGGGGACGCTCGTCACCCCAGATCCCGGGTGCGCGTATGTGCTCGATGAGGTGCGGAGGCAGCGGCTCGGGCCAAGATCCGACGTCCGGTGGCCAACGGTGACCTCGGTGGCGGAGTTCTTGGGCGGTCACGGCGCAAGTTTCGCGGGTCGCAGCGCCGGCCTGGAGGTTCGCTACCACGATCCCTGCTACCTGGGACGACGACGAGGGCAGTATTCGGGTCCCCGTCAGCTCCTCACCTGGGCCACGGGGCGCGAGCCGCTAGAGTTCGTTTTTTCCCACGCCCACGCCGACTGCAGTGGCGCAGGGGGGCTTTACCCCACAAGCGACCTCGAGGGGGCACTGCGGGTCGCTGCCCGCCGCGCGGGGGGAACGGACGGGTCTCCCGAGCCCAACGCTGGCGTGCCGGTCGTCACCGCCTGTCCCTCCGCGCAAAGGCTGCTGCAGCGAGCTGGGATCGTTGTACATGACCTCGTAGACGTACTGCTCGGGAGGAGCGGCGATGAGTGAACTCTCTGGTGCCCATGTCTTCATTCTCAACCCTCACAGCGCCGGGGGGGCGACGCGTCGTCGTTTCGAACGCCTGCGAGGCCGACTGCAGAGCACCCTTCCCGAGGTCGAGGTCCGTCTGACGGAGGGCCCTGGCCACGCGACGGAGCTGTCGAGGAACGCCGTGCAGCGAGGAGTCGCTGCGGTGGTGGCGGTGGGCGGGGATGGCACCAACAATGAGGTGCTGAATGGCTTCTTCGACGAGGATGGCACACCGATTCAGACCGAGAGCGCCTTCGGGGTCGTGACGAGCGGCACGGGCGGAGACTTCCGGCGTTGCATGGGGTGGCCGCTCGACATGGCGGCTGATCTCAGACGCATCGAACGGGGGCAGCGTAGCCCCATCGACGTCATTCTCGTGACCTTCACCGCTGCCGACGGCAGCACGAAGCGTCGTGCTTGCCTCAACATTTCGAGCTTTGGGATGAGCGGGGCCATCGCGTCGAGGGTGAATGCGGGCTCTAAGTCACTGGGAGGGAAGGCGTCTTTCGTCAGCGCCACATTGCAGACCATGTTCCGCTATACGGCGCCTCACATCCGATTTCACGTTGACGATGAGCCCGAGGAAGAGGCCGGCATCACCACAGTGGCGGTTGCCAACGGACAGTATTTCGGTAGCGGCATGTGGATCGCCCCCGATGCGCGCTGTGACGACGGGGCACTCGACGTCGTCATGGTCCAAAACGGAACCCTCGGGTTCTGGCTGCGCCACGGTACCAAACTGTACAGCGGTGCCCACCGTGACTTGCCGGAAGTCAAGCTTCGCAAATGTCGGCGTTTCAAAGCCCTGCCCGTGGAGAACGGGGCCGTTGAGCTTGAGCTCGATGGGGAGAGCGTGGGGCGCCTCCCTGCCTCCTTCGCGGTCTTGCCTGGCGCCGTGTCGCTGCTCCGCTGAGCCCCGCTCCGGGCTGTCGCGTGCTGTTTCCCGAGGGCGTCGGGCGCGGGTTGGCTTTTGCGGGGTGGTCTGTGCTTGAATCAGGTTCCGTGCGCGGAGGGATCTTGTCTGCAGAGGCCCGAGTGACACCGACAGGTACTACAACCCCGCCGCCCTCAGCGGTGGAGCGTCTCCGTCTCGTTCACGTGACGAGCGGCGATCAGAAGTTTACTCCGGTCTTGTTGCAGCCCGGTATCAACTTCGTCGGACGCGTGCCCGGTAACCACTTGGTGCTCGACAGCGAGCTGGTCTCCCGCCGCCACGCCAAACTCATCGTCACAGATGTGGGCGTGACGCTGCATGATCTCGACAGCCATAACGGTGTCTTCGTCAACGGGAAGAAGGTTCGCACGCGAACGCTACTGCCCGGCGACCTCGTCTACTTCGCAGACATTTGCTGCGCCGTGGAGGCTGACGACGACGAGAAGGGTGAAGTCGTCGCGGCCGCGGTCCTCGACATCGAGCAGGCCTCTCTGCAGGCAGGGGGGCTGCCAGACCACGCCCGCGCCCTCTTGCTCGACGTCACCGAACGGCTGTTGCACGTCACCGACACGACCTGTGTGGCTCAGTGTCTTCAGGTCTGCCGGCAGCACCTCGGGGCGGACCTGGGTCTCTTCGCGGCGACTCCCTTGGGGGAGACCCCACCCGTCGTCGAAGGGGATGCACTACGGGCGGAGTTGCTCGCCGCGGTCCAATGGCCACTGGTCCAAGGGGTGCTCGCTTCCCGCGTCGTGCAGTTCTCCGACCCTGAGAGCGCTCAGCGGTTGCATCGGGCAGAGAGCAGCCAGGTCGCCACGATCGCTGTGCCGGTCACCTGTAAGGAGGAACTCCTCGGCGCTCTCTACTTTTCGCGCGGCCAGGGAGGACGCGGCTTTGGGCCCGAAGACGCCGAAGCGCTGGGACTTGTGGGACAGGTCCTCGCCCTGCGTGTCGCAAAGACGCGAGGGACGTCCTCTGCGTCCTCTGCCTCCGCCGATGAATCCGAGGAGGTGACCGCTACGACGCTCGACGCCCTGGTGGCAGGGGCAGGCGAGCGCGAGCTGCGCGCGGCGCTCGACCGTGCCCAGAACGCCATCGACGAACAACAACGCGAGAGCCTGCAGGCCCGCAAGCAACTCTCGACGCTGCGCAGTGAAATTCTGAGTCTTCGCACTGAACTCGCGGAGGAACAAACCCAGCTCGCTCCCCTGCGGCAGGCCGTCGACGAGGAGCGCCAAGCCAGGGACTCGGTGGAGCAGCACCTACGCGCCGCCCAGCAAGACCAAATCGCCCTCCGGCAGGAAAACAGTTCACTGCAGCAGGCCCTGCACGAGGCTCAGCGTCTCTATGCCGAGGAGGCTGCGCTGAGGTCGCGCGCGCCCGATCCTGGCGAACTCAACATGGTGAAACTCACCCAGGCCGTACGACAACGGCTGCCTTCTCGCTGGGCCGACGGGGTCGAGGATGCGCTGCGGGGGGTCACGCCCGCACCGCTCGCGCGAGAGGAGCATGTCCTTCTCTGTGTGAGTCTCCATGGCCACGACGCATGGTGTGAAAACCAAGCCACCGCTGCGGCGGACCAGAGACTGGAAGCGTTCTGCAATGCAACCCATCGTCTCGTCGAGGCATACGGCGGCGACGTCGAGCAGATCCTTGGGCACACCCACCTCGCCTATTTCGCTGCCGGACCTGCGGGCGCACTCGCTGCGGCGCGTTGCGCAACGGCGCTGTCACGAGCGCTCGGGCCCGAGCTGGCTGTGCAAGCCGGCATAGATGCTGGAGCGGTCATCGGAGGGTTCAGCAGTCGAGTCACCAAGGTCCGTTTCGTCGCTGCAGGCAAGCCCGTCGCTGTTGCCCGCGGCGCTATGGAGGCCGCTCCCCCTGGTGGGGTCATGGCCAGTGAAGCGGTGAGGGACATTTTGCCCCAGGGAACCGGCGTCCTACTGGTGAACCACGGTCCTCATATCGTTCGGGGCATCCAGCTCCCGGTGGTTCTTCACGCCGTGCAGGTCGACGTCACATGAGCGCCAGGGCAGGCAGGAGGGCGTTCGCGTGAGCGAGTTGCCGAAGCAATTTGGTGCGTACCAGCTCCTCAAACTTCTCGCGAAGGGGGGGATGGGAGAAATCTACCTCGCGCGAACGGCGGGCATCTCCCATTTCGAGAAATATTACGCGGTCAAGAAGCTGCTGAAGAAGTTCGCCAACGACGCCGACGTGGCAGCGCGTTTCATCGATGAAGCGAAGCTTGGCGCGCGCCTGCAACACCCCAATATTGTGCAGGTCTACGATTTGGGGAGCGTGCAGGAAGAGCTGTTCATGGCCACCGAGTTCGTCGACGGGTTTGACCTGCGTCGCGTGCTCCGCTTCTGCCATGAAAAGAAAAAGCGCATTCCTCTCGACATCGCGCTCTTTATCATCCGCGAGATGCTCAGCGGCTTGGCCTACGCCCACCGTCAAGTTGATGCAGAGGGGCAGAGCATCAGCCTCGTGCACCGAGATATCTCGCCGCAGAATGTGTTGGTCTCCTTCGAGGGCGAAGTGAAGATCATCGATTTCGGGCTCGCGAAATCGACCCAGCGAAGCCAAGAGACCCAAGCGAACGTTCTGCTCGGCAACTTCGGGTACATGAGCCCCGAGCAGGCCCGCGGCCAGAAACTCGACGTGCGCACCGACGTGTATTCTACGGGAATCGTCCTGTTTGAACTCGTCACAGGCACGAAGCGTTTCGTCGACGAAAACCCGATGCGCCTCCTCGAGATGGTGGCGCGGCCCACGCCGATTGTGCCATCCGATCGAGCACCGGATGTGCCGCGGGGCATCGATCGCCTCTATGCAGGCGCCACAGCCCCCGAACGAGAGGCTCGCTATCGCGATGCCGAGGCCTTTCGTGACGAGGTCACCCAGGCCCTGCACCGGCTCAATCCTCGGGCGACGAGGGAGCATCTCGCTCAGTTCCTCAACCATCTGTTCCTCGGAGGACAGGCCCCTCCCTCCGTCGACCCCGATGCGTTGAACATGTCGATGGCCATCCACGTGGCAGACCTGCATCGTGGCGTCGAGGCCTTCGCGCGCACGAAGGAAGACGATGTCAAAGATCGACAGCTCACGGCATTCGCGGACAGCGCACCGCAGACCGGGTCCCACGAGTTGATGCGAACGGCGCAGGAGGGGGACGGACTTTCCCACCGGGAGCTCACCGGCGAGGAAAAACCGAACACCCAACCCGTAGCTGCCAAAGCTGCTGTCATCGCTACGTCGCTGCCCGCCAACCCGCAGCCCCCGGTTCCTGCATTGCCAGCGGCTCCTGGGGCCTTCCAGACGCTACCTCACGCATCCGGGCCCGCGCCGTCATCGGCCGTCCTATCGTCGTCGGTTTCCGCATCGCCGTC
>JBMTAX010000121.1:0-7901 GCA_049429145.1 Myxococcota bacterium | reverse complement strand
CTAGAGACGGAGCAGCGTTCAGAGGTCCTCTTTCTGCAAGCACCCCAAGCGATGCTTCTCGTCGACGACAAGGGCGCTATTCTGAATGCCAACCGTGCCGCGCAGAGCCTCTTTGGCTATAGCGAGTCAGAGTTCCGGCAGCTTACCCTCCTGCACGTGATCCCCGCCGCACTCGGTATCCATGATGACGGGTCCCTCGGCCAACTGGAGCAAGCCCTTCGAAATCCGGAGTTTGCCCACGCTGCCCAGTTTCGCTTCAAGAAGCGAAACCACATCGAGTTTGCAGCAGAGCTTGGTGTCGTGCCGCTGCAGGTGGGCGACGACGTACGGAAAGTGCTTGGTATTACCGACGTCAGTAGCAAGGTTGCCGCACAGCAAGCGGTCAGCCGCTCCCTGCGGGAAAAGGAGACGTTGCTCAAAGAGATCCACCATCGGGTGAAGAACAACCTGCAGATCATCTCGAGCTTGCTGGTGTTGCAGAGCGATCAAATGCCGACCCCGCGCGCCAAAGAGCTGCTCGAGGAGAGCGTGCACCGCATTCGCTCCATGGCGCTGATCCATGAACAGCTCTACGGCGTCGAGTCTCTCGAACGCATCGATCTCGGAGATTACGCGAGGCTGCTGACAGAGAGCTTGCGCGGTGCTTTTGCGCCCCACGCGCGGGTACGCGTTGAGGCCGACGAGGTGGAAGTCAACGTCGAGCTCGCTGTGCCGCTCGGGCTCATTCTCAACGAACTCATCACCAATGCTTTCAAGTATGGACTCGTTCGAGGAGCCGCGCGGGAAGCGCCCAGCGGGGGACGAACGGGGTCGGAATGCGATGTGATCGTCGAGGTGGGCATCGAGGGAGACCTCATCCGCCTCGCGGTGACCGATTCCGGGCCAGGGGTGCCGCCCGATTTCAACCCCGACCGTTCATCTACCCTGGGTCTCCAGCTCATCCGCTCCTTGAATCGCCAGCTTCGCGGCAACCTGGCCGTCGATAGCGACCGCGGTGCGCGCTTCGTGGTGACCTGCACCCACCCCGCAATGGCCGTCACGCAGCGGCTCTCTGTGAAAAACCTCGCTGCGAGAGCGAAAGCCCAACAAAATCTGCGTTGAACTCTCGCGCTCGCATCGCGTCTATGGTTGCATTCTCACACGACGTCCGTCGGGGTAGCGACGCGCAAGTGCGGTACTGGGTGTCCGCGCTGAGCAACGGCCCGCTCGACGCGGTCACGTCCTCCCTCTTTGGCTTTGTAAAGTGAGAGGTCCGCTTGCTTGTACAGGGCCTCGTAGGACATCTCCGCTGGGAAATCCTCTGCATGGGCGAAGCCGATGGACGCCGTGACGGGTCGGTTTCCGATGCTGACGGAGGTGCGAAGTCGTTGCAGCAGGGCCTCGAGTCGTCGTTGTGCCACCTCGGCGCTCAGGTCCGAGAAGAAGATGGAGAACTCTTCGCCGCCGACCCGCGCCACCAAGTCTCCTTCGCGAACTCCTTGCTTCAAGACATCAGAGACCTGTCGCAGTACCCGGTCACCGGCGTCATGACCGAAGTTGTCATTCACCTTCTTGAAGTGATCTACATCGAGCACACAGAGTGCGAAGGGCCGCGCACCTCGACGGTGCCGTGCGATATTCCGCGTCACCTCGAGCTGGAAGGCGCGACGGTTCGATAGGTCGGTCAGCTCGTCGACGAGCGCCAACCGCTGGAGCGACTCGCGCAGCGCGATGGTCGACAGCGCGCCAGAAATACTCTGCGCCATCGCGATGAACTGCGACATCTTCGCGTCGAAGGTGTCTTTGCTGATGCGGCCCTCTTCGAAGGGGAAGGTCACGCTAAACATCGCGACGTTCCGGTCGAGAGAGAAGAGCGGAACACAGAAGGTCGAACACTGGTCTCCGAACGCGGCATGCTGACAGGAGAGATGGTGTCCCCCCGGCCATGACCCATAGGCACGACGCGACCGAAGCGCCCAACACTGGGTCATCACCATCTCATCGGCGATGTTTTGCTCGCCAAAACGTTGGGCCACGCGACGCATCGTCATGGTCCCTGGTTGCTCTCGCGCGGCATAGAGCACTGTGTTCGCCGTCGGAAAGAGTCGTTCGAGCGACCTCGCCACGAGCTCGAGACCTTCATCGAGGGTGGTGCAGCTCTGCAGGTACTCCACGCACTCAGAGAGCACTTCGTTGTCATGCTGGTGTTGTTTGAGTTGGTTGACCCGCTCCTCGAGGCTCGCGTTGCGCCGCAGGGTCTCTTCGAGCGCCGCGCGTTGCTGCAAGTCGTTTAGCGTAAGCAAAAGTCCTGGCGCGGCATCGGCACCTTGCCGGAAGCGAGTCACCGTGACCTCGAGCGGGGCCACCTTGCCGAGCGGTCCGCGCACCTGCAGCTTTCGTGGACCAAGAGAGGCCGTGCCTGTCGACTCGAGCAGTGACATCATCCAGCGGCGATCGAGGGTGATGGGGAAAAACTCCGCCAACGAGGCGTCAAGACCCTCCGGGTGATGACGCGAGAGGAGGCCGTTCAGCTCAGGCAACATCTCCCGTGCCCTGCGGTTTCCAAGCGCGATACGACCGTCTGCACTCAGGGCGAGGAAGCCGGACTCCGACGACTCCAGCACACGGTCCTGCAGCTCTTTCGAGGTCTCGAGTTGGGCCACGAAAGAGCGCCGCTCTTCCTCGAGCGCAAGGTTGTTGAGCACGGTCCCCAGAAACGCGAGCACCGGTTCGATGGCGTCGAGCTCTCCGTCGTCGTACCCCCCCCTGCGGTTCGCGAGGCCCCCGAGGCCGACCATCTCACTACCATCGCGGATGGGCACCCCAGCGAAGGCGCGCAGCGGCGGGTGCCCTTCCGGACGTCCTCCCGCGTGGGGGTTATGTTCCACGTCGTTGGCGATGAAACGCTCCTTGGTCACGATGGGTTGCCCAAAGAGGGTGTTCATGTTGCGAAACACCATGCCCTGCGGCGCGTGCTCCTCGTAAAATCGTTTTGTCTCGTCGTTCCATGCGATGTTTGTGATCGCCTTGGTGCGCAGAAAGGGGCCCGCCTCGTCGCTGGCCGTCACTCCGATGAAGCCGTACTCGCTTTCGCTCAAGGAGAGCAGGCGCTCGAGGACGAAGTTCCACCACTCCCGGCTCGAGCCCTCGATCAGGAAGCGCGCTTGGGCTTCGGTGATGAGCGAGAGAATGCCGTTTTGCCGTTGGAGCGCTGCTTCGGCTTCGACGCTGGGGGTCACATCTCGGGCGCTCGCGAAGACCGGTGCGTCTTTCGTTTCTGTCGGATGGGCGTTCCATTCGAGCCACCGATACGCGCCGTCTTTGCAGCGGTACCGGTTCCGAAAGCGCACCACCGCCTGTGCGTCGCCGAGGTGAGCGAGGGCCTTGAGGGTCTCCTCGAGGTCATCGGGATGAACGAAGTGAAGAAAAGGCTGGGCCATCAACTCTTCGAGGGAGAAGCCCAAGAGTTCTTGCCAGCGGCGGTTCAAGGCCAAGAACCGACCGTCGAGAGAGGCGACGCAGTTCAAGTCTTGCGCGTTCTCGAAGAAACGGTGGTGCTGTTCGAGCTCTTGGCGTGTCCGCTGAAACTGTCGCTCCCGACGGTGCACCACCAGCTGCTGCACCGCGAGCTCGGCGAGGTCTTGCAGGTGTTGCAGCTGGTCTTCGTTGAGAGTGCGCGGCACGTAGTCGACGGCGCAGAGGGTGCCGAGCACCGCACCCTCGGGCACCTTCAGCGGCACCCCGGCGTAGAAGCGGATGCGAGGGTTTTCGGTGACGAGTGGATTGTCTTGAAAGCGTGGGTCAAGGGTGGCGTCTTCGATGACGAGGGTCGCTTGGTCCCGCACCACGTGGTCGCAGAAGGCGACCTCGCGCGGCGTTTGCGTCACCTCGAGGCCATGGCGCGACTTGAACCACTGTCGCTTCTCGTCAACGAGGGAGACCAGACTGACCGGCACTCCGAGGAGGCGGCCCACGAGCTTTGTGATCGCGTCGAGGATCGGGTCTGTCCCGTGTCCAACACCTCATAGGCGGCAAGGGTCGCGAGCCGTTCGGCTTCGCCGGGGGCGTGGGGTGGAACAGCGGATGTCTCGTCGGTGAGGTCGGTGGTCATCCGACCACTATTTCGGATCGGGAAACGCCAGAGCAACGCGCCCCAGGCGATCTGGGTCACCCTGTGCGCTGTCTCACGTCGGTTTTGGCCCGATGGATGGGGGTTGCCGTGCGCAGCTGGTGTGCCTGCGTCAGCTCTTCACCAGCGCATCGAGGACCAGCTCTCGCGCCCTGACGGCCATCAACATGCCGCCACGGATCAGCGGACCCTGGGCGTCGCATTGCTGCAGGCCTTGGCTATTCTGCCAAGCCTCGGCGCGGATGGTCTGAAAGCCAAGCCGCGAGGTCGTCCCGGTGCCGATGAGGGAGTCGATGGCGTTGCCCACGAACCAGCCCTGAAAAAGCCCGGTGCTGTCTACTCCGTGGCGGGCGAGGGCAGCGTTGACCCCGGGGGTGGAGGCGGCGAGGGCCTCTCCGAAGCGGCCGAAATCGCGCTGATAGTCAGGGCCGGCGCCAGCGGCCTGCAGGGCTTGCGCGAGGTCGTAGGTGAGGTGCGCGTTGATCCCTGCCGCGGCTGCTCGCAACGAGGGTCCGCCGGCACGTGCCTTCTCGAAATGGGAGCGCCACGCTCTTGGCACGTCGCCCCCGGTGAGATCGGCGTGGAGCGCGCTCAGATAGCGGCGACCAAATTCAGTGATCAGCGCCCGTGAGGTCTCCCGATCGCGGAGATCTCCCCGACCCACCGCCACCAGCGCGGCCCGTGTGATGACTGTATATACGGCCGGGAAAACCACCCGCCCGTCTCCGCGCAGGCCTTCCTCGAGCTTGACCAGGCGTGTGAGCAAGTCCTCGGGGCCCTGCAAAGTCGCCGGGTCCGCCAGCGCGGCCAGCCCGCGGGGCGAAGCGCTGTCTACCGAGTTCGGCACCGGCTGCGTGCGTGAGTCTTTGGTGTAGACGCGCATCCTTGCTCCTTCTGCTCCCCGAGAAGGTTTCGGCCGGCAGGTAGGACAAGGTGCGCGAGCGGACCGGATTTGGAGATCCGCCCCATCGGTCATCAGGCGGAGAACCACGGCGCGCAGCAGCCCGATAACGTGTGTGACATTGGGGCACACGGGGCAGTCATCATGACCACCATCCGCGTTGATCGCGACACTTTCCGCTCTTACTTCGCCAACACCAGCATTTCGGTCGCCGAGGCATCGACCCAGGCGGGCATCAAAGAGAGCCCCGCGATGCAGCGCGCGTTGGCGCGGGCGGCGGGCAGCGATGGTGTCTTGCAGGGCACGGCGGAGGTCGACAAGTTTTTCGGAGAGCTCGACCGGTGGTTCAACACCGACAAGCCCGCGAACCTCGCCAGCGAAGCCGCCCTCTACATGAAGCCTGACGGGGCCACCCACCGCGCGGTGCAGGGCCTGCGAGCCATGAAGGGTCTCGGCCAGACCGACGCTGCCGCCGAGGCGGCGAAGAGTTCTCTGGTCAACACCACGGCCAAGCACCGCGACCAGCGCGCCGCCACGGGCGTCGGCACCCACTATGGCGACGGCAGCGCCTTCGCGAAGCTCTCGCCCGCCGAGCAGCAGAGCTACCTCGCAGAGAAGACCAAGCCAGGCGCCACCCCGCCGAGCCCGAGCAGCCTGACCGAGTCGTCCTGTATCGGCTGGGCCATGGAGCACGTCGGTGCTTGGTACAAGACGGCTGGCAAGGAGAGCCGCTGGAACGAGATCAAGCAGATCGTGAGCGACGACCAAATGCGGGGTACCACCCTTGCGCGCGAGCTGCAGAAAGACGGCTGGAAGACCCTCTACAACAACCCCGACACCACCCAGGGCGTGCCGGGGGACAACGAGCACGGCTACACGCATCACGTCGCGAAGACCCAGGGTACCTACTACGGTGTCCCGGTTGATGGTTTCGCCACCGATTGGGCCAGCGACCCAAGCAAGCTGGACGCGATCAACAAGGCACCCTTCTTCGTCCACGTCGCGCGCGGCGGCTATCACGTCGTGGCGGGCACCGAGGGGCAGATCAACGAGCTCGCTCGCAACGAAGGCCCCCATCAGACCGCGATCTACCAAGACCCCATGAGCAAGATCGTCGACGTCTACGCGAACGATGTCTATGGCGGTGGCGACGAGGGTCGAGCGCGGGCGATGAAGATGTGGGGTTCGGGGATCACGCTCCTTCCCCCTGGCTCCAAGATCTGAAGCCCCGCGCTCATCGATAGGCTCTCGAGATGACGACGGCTGCGCACCCATATGCCGCCGCCGTCGTTTCTCTTTGCGGCGGCGATGACACGACGGCTACCATCCCCCTATGCGTTGGCTCCTGCGATGGTTCCGCGGTGCGTACCGTTCGAAGGCGAGCAGGACCACGAGCCCTGCTGCCGCGACGACGAGGCCGACGCCCGAGAAGCGCGCGGAGGTGGATACCTCGGTGTTCGAGATGAGCGAGGTCTGGGACTATCCCGCCGAGCAGCGGGATGAGCTCGTCGGCACCTCTGGTCTTGCCTTGGCGGTGCAGGAGCAGCTCGCGAACTTCCTCGCCGAGCACGAGAGTGTACTGCCGGCTTTTCCGTCGGTGGCGGGCCAGGTCTTCGAGTTGCTCGACAACCCCGAGTTCGAGATGACCCGCCTCGTCGGCCTCATTCAGCGCGACTCTGTGATGAGCACCGAGGTGATCCGCGTCGCCAACTCGGCTCTTTTCGGCGGTACCCGTGAGGTGCTGTCCGTGAGAGACGCGGTGGTCAAAGTGGGTGCACAGCAGGTGGCCAACATCGCCGCCGCCGCCTCGGCCCGTTCGCTCTTCGACCTCGAGGCACGTGCAGGCCACCAAGAGTTCGCGGAGCTCTGGCAAGACCTGTGGCTTCACTCCATGACCTGCGCCAGCTCCGCCTTCTGGGTGGCCGATGAGCTACGCCTC
Organism: Myxococcota bacterium; assembly: GCA_049429145.1. Taxonomy (GTDB): domain Bacteria; phylum Myxococcota; class UBA727; order UBA727; family CAYLZW01; genus JBMTAX01. Next base: position 953 of record JBMTAX010000121.1, on the reverse strand, counting down.
GAAAACCAGCGCTATGCGTACCTCGCCGGCATGCTGCATGACATCGGCAAAGCCTTCTCGCTGTGGGGCTTGTCTCGCATGGTGATCGCACGCGTGGTCCCCGCGCCCATGCCCGAGCTGACGCGCATGATCATCGAGCAAAATCACGTCGAGGCCGGCCGCCTCGTCGCCGGCTCGTGGCAGATCCCCGATGTCTTGAAGCGGACCATCACCGACCATCACGAGCTCAGCAAAGACCAAGATCCGCTCATCCCTACCATCGGGATCTTGTCTTCTCTCAACGAGATGCGACGCAACCCCGCCTACCCAACCTCTTTCGAGGCCGAGGTCAGAAGGGCAGTGCTGCTGCTCGACCTTGCCCCCCCACGGCTGCGCTCCATCGTGAGTCGTCTGCGGGACGGAGAGAAAAACGCCCGCGCCCTCACCCTTTGAGTCGGCTGAGCCGACAAGTCGTTCCAGCGGGTTCTTGCCCTGCCTGGCGACAGGCCCTACGACGGAAGAAGGCGCGTGCGTACATCAGTGCATGTCGAAGTTGCCCCTGCCTATGGGGGGAGAGGCCTTCACGGGTGGCCTCGTCCGTTTGTTCGGCAGAACCTCGACATCGGTCTTCCGAAAACTGCAGCTCGGCGGGAGACTCGACGATACATTGCTTCGCCCGATCGGCGTTCTGTGTGCGACCCAGGGTCGCATCGCCCATGTTCCCTGATCTTTCTCGTGGGGCCGCGTCATGAACCGATGTCCGTTGCCGGGGGCCATGCTTGTTCTCGTCTTCGCGGCGTGTCCTGCGAAAGAGATGCCCACTCCATGGCGACACGACGCTGGTGCCTCTGTCGATGACGATGCTGGCGTCGACGCGGGCACGTCTGTCTACCATGACGATAGTGGTGTCGATGCCAGCACCGACGCTCCGGGAGAGGCGTGTGTACCGACGTTGTCCGTCGCCCGCTTCGAGG
>JBMTAX010000120.1:0-7903 GCA_049429145.1 Myxococcota bacterium | reverse complement strand
CCCGAAGACATGGGAGAGGGAGTTGATGGTGAAGGTGCCGTGGTAGAGGAGCACGGTGCTGAGACAGAAACCGATGAGCAACATGCTCCATCCGCCCGTTGCGAAAAGGACGAAGGCGAGTGCCACGGGTGCCACCCACCAATTGCGGTTCAGCCAGACGAGTTCACGGTACTTCGTGAGATCCTTGATGAGCTCGAAACGAGTGTCATCGTATTTGTGGCACAGCATCCAGCCGACGTGGCTCCACCAAAAACCGCGTCGGGGGGAGTGAATGTCGTCGTCGGCATCGCTGTGTTTGTGGTGATGCCGATGGTGCGCCGCCCACCACAGAACACCCTTTTGCGCCGACATCGATCCGAGGAATGCGAGTAGAAATTGGGTGAGGCGCCCCACCTTGAAGCTGCGATGGGCGAAGTAGCGGTGGAAGCCTGCGGTGATGCCGAACATTCTCACGATGTACAGCGCGACGCACACCACCACGTCGGCGGTCGTCACCCCGGTCCAGATTGCGCCCAAAGGGGCGAGATGCAGCAAAAAGAAAGGGAGTGACCTCACGGGGGCAAGGCGCTCCTCGGCGACCACGACGGCGCGAGCTGCGGGTGCAGGCACGGTGACCTCCAACGGTCGCCGACTCCTGCGCGACCAGGGGCTGACCATGCCTATGGGGGGTCACCGACGTGTCACGAACAGAGAAGATCGCGTCCCGTTTCGCGCTTCATGGACGCCGTGTCGCCCCGGGGAGGGGACGTCAGCCAGCGTATACGCGCCCGCGGGATACACTCTTCGCCTCTTGGAGCCGCTGCCGGGCGAGTGCGTAAATCCCTTCGCCGAGGACAGCGAAACGGTCGACATTCATGCCGCCACCAGTCTCCGACAGATCCCCAAAGAGGGAGGGAACGACCGATTGCGTCCCGGTAGACGTCACCCCATCGACCGCCTCGGCGTTCGGAAGCGAAGCCTCATCGACGTCATGTAGGCTCACCACCGCAACGCTGATGCCGACACGAATCTGTACCTCATCGAACCCAAAACTGCCTTCGTTGACGAGTTGGACCAGCCGCTCTGACAACTCGACCGCTTCTTCTTTGCCGATTTCCGGTGCCACGATGGCGAACTCTCCGCCTTCGACTCGCGCCAGTACGTCCTCACGACGGACCCGGCGCAAGATGCGCTTCCCCATCTGGGTCAAAATGGCGTCGCCGGCGAGGTGGCCATACTCGTCGTTCAGTTCCTTAAAGTTGTCGACGTCAAACATGATAAGGGAAAGCGGTCGTTCGTAGCGCACCGCGCGACTGCATTCTCGAGCGAGTTGCTCCCGCATGAATCGTTTATTGAAGCACCGGGTCAGACCATCGATCGTCGAGAGCCGGTAAAGTTCCTCGTGGTACGCGCCCTCGATGTTGTCGTTCGAGAGGTACTTCAAGATGGTGCGACCCACCTTGATCAGGTCTCCATCACGCAAGACCCGTTCAGTCACCGGCTCATCGTTGACGTAGGTGCCATTGGTGCTGCCGAGATCTCTGACCACCGCCTCTTGCTCACCGACGATAACCTGTGCGTGTCGCCGAGAGACGCTCTCATGGTCAATCTGAATCTGCGCCTGGCTCGAACGCCCAAGCAGCACTTCGCCACGCTTGATTCGAAAACGCCTACCGATGTGCTGGCCGTAGATCACGACGAGACACGAGTCAGATTGCGGTCGCCGGTCGCCGATCTTGCTAATGACCGTGACCACCGTCTTTCGACGTAGGGAGAGCGCTCGGTCTTCTTTCACTTCCGTCAATCGCGGCTCCGCAGTGCCCCTCACAGTAGAGGGAACGAGCCTCTCAAGGCTACACGCGTCGCGAGCAGCTTTGCCACCTCTGAGACAACCGGAAGGGCAGAATTAGGAAGTTCCCTCTTCAGGGACGTCATTGCACGCTCTCGACGACCGCAGGTGCTGATCGCTGCGAAGGGCGCGAGGTCATTGTCCAGATTCAAAGAGACACCGTGGGTCACAATGTGAAGTTGGACACGAAAACCTACGGACGCAATCTTCGCACCTCGCACATAGACGCCGGGGTCGCCGGGTTGGGTTTCTCCGACGACATGGAACTCCGCCAATGTGGCGATCACGGCCTGTTCCAGCACTGGGGTCAGGCGGGGAACGTCGAGCTTCAAGCGCCGGAGGTCCACCACTGGGTAGCAAACCAGCTGGCCCGGCCCATGAATCGTCGCCCCCCCCCCTCGCTCGACGCGCCGGACTATGGCGCCCGCTCGATCCAGGGCCTCGACGTCGTGGACCGCTTCGTCCGGGGTGTGCCGACCGAGAGAAACGACGAGCTCCGGGTGCTCTCCCGTGGCAAGCCGCATGGGGCCACCGTTGGCCACCTCTGCACGAGTCGCAACCATAAAGGCAAGCGCATCGTCGTAGAGCCAGTGGTGATGATGGCTGTAGAGGACGTCTTCGTGGGCCACGTAACTTGCGCTTTCAGCCCCGTCGTACGGCTCAGATTCCGACGAGGAGTCGCGCTCCGAAGTTGTAGGCGAGGCCTGCAGCAATGATCTTATTCATCTGAGCATCGATGTCGTATTCGGTGCGAATGTAGCGGAACTCTCGAGTATCGGTATCGTACACGCCGCAGCAAGAGCGCGGATCGTAGTCGCGCGGTTGCCCGACCGAGCCGGCAGTGACGATGTACTTGTGGTCCTCCCGCAGCGTGAACTCTGGTCCCCTGACGTTGTAGGCCTCGTCGGGCGAGAGGGCGAAGCTGCGGGTGAGATGGGAGTGGCCGATGAAGGTCACCGGGGCGAGCTCGTCGTACCGCGGCAACAGCTCCTTCGCCTTCTCCCGCGTGAAGATGTACTCAAACTCGGCGGGGTCTATCGGACTCCCGTGGGAGAACTCCACGTCTCCTGCACGGTGTTTGTACGGGAGGGATTTCAACCACCCCATGGTGTCGTCGCTGATCTGACGCTTACACCAGTCGAGGGCATGACGTGCCGCGTCGTAATAGAAGCTGTAGTCCATTCGGTCGGCCACCGCGGCGTCGTGGTTGCCAAGGATGCATACCTTCACCGTGGACCGCACGACGCGGGAACACTCCTCCGGATTCGCTCCGTAGCCGACGACATCACCAAGGCAGATGAACTCATCGATGCGCTCTTTCTCGAGCGAGTTCAACGAAGCCGTGAGCGCCTCGATATTCCCATGCACATCAGAGATGATGCCGTACCGCAACGCGAACCTCGCCGAGGTCTCCGGACCTGGCCTGAAGAGGGATGCGCTCTGAGAGCGCGCCAAGATAGGTAGCATTCCTCATCCTGCCCCCCGGGCGCAACTTGCTGGCTCGTCGCACCCAACTGAATGACGAGGGCTCACCCGCCTGCAGCAGGAAAAGCGAGTGACCCCGGTCCAAAGAAAGGTAGGATGCCGGCGATGCAGCGCGAACGGCGCTCCCTGGTTTCCCTTGCCCCTCTGTTGGCCCTGACTGTCGTCGGTGTCGCCGCAGTGATCGCTGGCGTGTTCCCGCTGACGGGCTCGCCGGGCCCGGAGGCTGCGCAGGTCCTTGCCGCCCTCGGAGGTCCCGCGCTCTGGCTCGCCGGGGCGTCCCGCGGGTCCGACCGGCACACAGGGGGGTTTGGGAGCGACCTTCGGGCGCAGGCATTCCTCGTCTTGTTGGCGCTTTTGCTCTTCATGGGGGCTGTCACCGTCTTCGGATGGTCGGCGCCGAGCTGCGCACCAGGGCGCGGGTACGTCCCGTTTTTCGTGCTCTCCGCCCCCGTCTTGATGTTGCACAGCATCCTCGGCCTTTGGGTGGGTCGCCTCACCGGCAACCGCCGCCTCGCCACGGTGGCGAGCGTCGTGGCACTGGTGCTGTACGCGGTTGGGGTCGGGCTCGATTGGTACCTCGAACCCTCTTTCCGTTTGTTGACCCATCTGTCCGTATTGATGGAGGGCGACCTCGTCCGAGGACGAGGAGTCAGCGCGGGTGCGGCTGCCTACCGACTCGCGACAGCGCTTCTCGCCTGTGGTCTAAGCATCGTCGGCACGGCTGTTTTCCCTCCTCGAAAACAGGGAGGATTCGGCGGTCCCTCGTCACCCACGCTAGGCCGGAAGCTAGCTGGCAGCGCCGTGTTGGTCGCCTCCTGGGTGATTCACCTGCAGGCCGCGGCGCACCTTGCCCCGCCTCGCAAAGCGCTCCACGAGGCCTATCGGCTGGAAGAACGCCGCGGGCCCGTGGTGTTGCATGCTGATCCCGATGCGGTGAGCTCGAGGGAAGTCGAGGCGATTCTTGCCGAAGCGCATCTCTGGCTTTCCAGGGTAGAGGAACGCCTCGGGGTCAGGGCGGACAGCGATATTCACATCTATTTGCACGCCAACCGCCGTGAAATGGGCCGCTGGACGGGCGCCGAGAATGTGCACTTCGCCCTCCCCTCGAATGGTGAACTCCACATCACCGGCACAGAGGTGCCCCACCCCACACTGGGACACGAACTCGCCCACGTCCTCGGGCGCAAACTGGCGGGCGGGCTTCTTGGGATCCCCACCAAGTGGGGCGTACTGCCGAACACTGGACTCGTCGAAGGCCTCGCCATGGCCGTCACCCCTGAGCTAGAGGTGGAGCTTGGGCTGACGCTGCGGGAACAGGCCGCGGCGCTGGAGCAAGCAGGCATCGCCGCGCCGCTCAGCGATCTGTTCGATGAGGGACTCTCCTTCGTCCGCTTCTGGCGACATCCTCCGGCCAACGCCTATGTCACCGCCGGCGCGCTGGTCGACGCTGTTGCCGCAGCTACGGGGCGAGACGGCCTCGCGAAAATGTACAGCGCGGGCAGGATCGCAGCCGCCTTCCCTTCGGACGAAGCAGCCGCGGCGTTTCTGGTGGGGCACGCCGAGTCGCTTCGTCAGCTCACGCTCCCGCCCGAGGCCGTACCTCTCGTGGGGCGAGCGCTCACCCGCCCCTCGATCCTCGCAGAGACGTGTGACGACGACGCAGGGGCAACGGCACAATCGATCCGCGATGCAGCCCGCACGGGTGACTTCGCATCGGCGGAACGGATCGCACGCTCTGCCGAAGACCCGCTCACAGGGCCGACGCTGCAGTTGCTCGCGCGCGCCGCCGAACTGCATCAAGACCCGGGCAATTCACTGAGATACCTGGCCGAGCGAGCGGAGTCTCGCGACACCAACGACCAAGCCGAGCAGGCGAAGCGACGTGACGAACTCGGCGATGCTCTCTTCCACGCCAACCAGATCGAGCAAGCCCTCGCGGCCTGGGCAGCGGTACAGCGCCCCCCGCTGCGCCCTTGGCAGCGGCGCCTGGTCGATGCCAAGGGCGCCATGGCTGCTGCTGTCTTGCAGCGACCGCGCGTGACTGAGCTCGCGCGCGCCTGCCTCGAACTCCTCACCCGCGACCCGAGAAGCGACATGGTGGCACCCGTCGCTCGCATCGCGGGCCTCCTCAGCCAAAGCCTGCAGGGTAACGAAGACGGCGGCGTCGAGGACAACAGGGTCGTCGCTTTCGCACGCTACCTGGTTATGCGGCAGATGTTGCAGCGGGGCGAGGTCGAGCGAGGCCTTGAACTCGCGCTTACCTTGTGGAGTGAGTGTGAGTTTTTGGAGGAAATGTACGTCGAAGAGTTGCGCCGTGCGATAGCACACGCACACGCACGGCGTGGCGACTTCGAGGTCGCTCGCGTCGGGTTCGAACGACTCGCTGACAGCGCAAACCTCGCCGCCGACAGGGTCATGCTCCGCGACCGAGCCGAACGATGTGCCAGAATGGCTACCTACGAAATGGCACCCGGCGAAAAAATGGGGGATCGATGGCTTCTCGGTCTCCCGGGCCAAGCTGGCCTATAGTGAAGGGGCGCCTTGGCAGGAGACGACCAGATGATCGAGTACGAGTTTCGCCTCGACGACGGTAGCGAGGTCCGCTTCAGCGTCGATCCGCGTCGTACGCTCCCCTTGGTGCCCGCTGAGCGCGCGCCTGAGTGGACGAGGCTCAGCTACCACCAGTGCAGCGACTGCCCCTTGCGCAGGGAAGACCACGAGCGCTGTCCCCCGGCCCTCGACGTCGCAGACATCATGACGCGCTTCAGCAGCGTCCTTAGCCACGCGCAAGCCGAAGTGACCGTGAGAACCCCCTCTCGCAACATTCATCGGCGTGTCGACGTGCAGACGGCCCTCCATTCGCTCCTCGGTCTCGTGATGGCGACCAGCGGGTGCCCGGTGCTCTCGGAGCTACGACCGATGGCCCACTTGCATCTCCCCTTCGCCACCAACGAGGAAACGGCATTTCGAGCCGCAAGCTTCTGGTTGTTGCGCCAATATTTCCTGGCGCAGCGAGGCGGTGAAGCCAACTTCAGTCTCGATGGCCTGAAGGCCCTCTACCAGCGACTCCAGGAGGTGAACCGCAGCTTCACGGAGAGGGTGCGCGCCGCCGCAGACAAAGACGCCAACCTCAACGCGGTCGTCCTGCTCTTTTCGCTCTCGGTGCTCGTCTCTTTCACCCTCGAGGACGACCTGGCTCCGCTGCGGGACCTCTACGGAATGTAAGTGCGCCCGCTCAGTCGAGTGCCATCTCAGCGGGTGCAGCTGCGTCTGGCCGGTGCAGGTGGTCCCCGCGTGCCACTCGCTCGAGCGCCCATCGCACGATGACGCGGTAGTCTTCGGCACCCGCAGATGCGGCGTCGTACTCGAAGATACTCTTCTTGTGCCGCGGGGCTTCCTTGAGACGAACATTCGCGCGGATCGGGGGTAGGCACAGTTCCCCGAAATGGGCTCGCAGGGCTTCGAGCGCCTCTTGGCACGCGTTGGTTCGCTGGTCGTAGAACGTCGGCAGCACACCAGCGATCACGAGGGGATGGCCAAGGTTGGTGTTGACCCGCTTCACTGTCGACAGCAACTGCTTCACGCCGACCAGGGAGAGGTACTCGCACGCGACGGGGACGAGCACCTCGTCAACAAAGCACAGCGTGTGCTGGTTCATCATCGAGAGCGCAGGGCCGCAGTCGATGACGATATGATCGTAACTCGCCTCGGCGAGCTTTTGCGTGAAGATACCTGCACGACCGGGGTCGCGTGCGAGGGCTATCTCGGCATGTGCCAGGGTGCCGTCCGATGGCAGCACGTCAAAATCACGTCCGAGAGGGACAACGACGTCATCCAGTTGCGCATCCTCCATCAGCACGTGGTACAGCGTGTGGCGAGCACGGACGCCGAGGCTGGCCGCGACGTTGCCCTGCGGGTCGCTATCGACGAGCAAAACCTTTCGGCCCGCCTCAGCGAGCCCTGCGGCAACACTGATCGACGTCGTGGTCTTGCCAGTTCCGCCCTTTTGGTTGAGCACCGCCAATCGGTGGGCGCGCGGCGGAGGGGCTGGGGGCACAACCGTTTCGCGCTCGTGGGCCGTGAACCGCTGCAGGCAAGGTTCTGAACAAACGTGTATGCGCCGCTCGCCTCGGGTCTGCGCCTGCCACGCGAATCGCACCTCAACAGGCCCTCCACACATGTCGCAACCCGCAGCCGCACTGGACTGGGCCCGACACGGGAGCGAGCAGTACCAGCGCCCCGCCGCGGCATCTCGCTGAAACGAGAGTCGCGGTGCAAAGGATACGTGACACACGCTGCATGGGACCTGCGCGGCGGGCGGAGAGTGTGGTTGGACCGTCATGATCTTCCGGCTCCGAAGGGAGGCGCGAGCTTCCCTGAGTGTTGCCTCGTCGTCAACGCACAGCTCACCGTCGGGCACGCCACGGAGGGATTCAGCCGAACCATCTGACGCGAGCCGCGCGCGTGATCGCGGACACGATGCTCGGGAGACGAAACGGCCCTCCCCTGCATTCTTACGTTCCCGAGGAGCGAACGGATTCCCCAGGGAGAGCATGTGGTCCCCTGTACCAAGACGAGGAAGGTCGAGAC
>JBMTAX010000119.1:0-7917 GCA_049429145.1 Myxococcota bacterium | reverse complement strand
ATGGGGGGCCGGGGAGTCACGCGACCCGGCGGCACGCTGCACGGCACGTCTGCCATACGAATTGTGCGAGGTTCTCTGCCACGGACCAACCGCCGTAGACGGGAAAACGAGGAAGGGCGCGCGCACCGATCAACTCCCGCTCTGCATAGGGGCGCCCCTCCGTCGACCAGACACGCAGGCCAAAGCGCGCGACGATGCTTGTCGTCTGCGGGGCGTAAAAATGGCGTCCTAGGGGCCCGAAGGGGATGGCAAGATCTTGGGTCGGTCCGAAAACGCTGTGGAAGAGCGCTTGGGAGGCAGCTACCTCCTCCTCGAGTGCCGCAGCGTCGAGAGTGGCAAAGCTAAGGTGACGATTGGTGTGATTCCCCAGCTGCACGTTCCGGTGACGACGCAACGCCACGCACTCATCGCGGGTCGCCAGCGCGCACCAGGGAGCATCAGCCAACCCGTCGAGTTTGCCTCCGTCGTGGTCATCGATCGAGGCCGGCGCTACGGCCATCTCGTCGATCCTAGCGGCGCAACCCTGATGCGAGGGGAATGCCGGCGCATCCCAGCGAAATCCGCGTCGGTGCACCGTCTTGTCAGGGCAGAGAAAGAAGAGAAAGTCTGCGTCGGGGAAGGCAGCGGCCCGGGCGTCGATGTAGTCACAGGCATCGGCGTAGCCGTCGTCGAAGGTGACCGTGAGCCGTGCACGGGGCGGTTTGTGATCCAGCAACACCCCGAGCAGCCTGTCGAGGACCTCGGAGTTGATCGATAACCACGGCATCACCATTTCCCTTGGTGGCGAGGCAGTGTGTACGCGGTGCAAGCAGAGAGCGACATGACGTCGTCCAGCGAATCGCCATAGCAGCCAGGCAAGGCGTTGTTCTCCCAGCAGGGCAAGCCGTCGGATCCGGCCTAGCGGGGAAAGGCTAAGCCTCGGTGGCGCGACGGCCGGGGTAGGAAGGATGGCCTGAGTGCGAGCGGGGAGGGGGGGAGTGTCAGAGTTCATGCCCCTCTCGAAGCACGACGCGGGCCGATGTCCCGGGTAATCCCCATCGTCGGGCGCGCTCGGGTGATGCGAGGCGACTCACATGCCCCGGTTCGGCCTCGCCTGCCAACGTGCGAATAGGGCTCCCAGATTCCCCTTGGCGTGGCATCCTCCGCTGCATCCGTTGCGGGCCCATGACGTCGACAGACGAGGAATTGCGGAGGATAGGCATGGCGCGCGTCTATACACTGAAGACCACGCGCACGAGCTCGCGCTTCGGCATCGACTATGCCGCTCATCTGAACGGGGAACAGCGCGATGTGGCCTTCGCGCCTGCGGGTCCACTCCTCGTGTTGGCGGGGGCGGGCTCTGGCAAGACCCGCGCGCTGACCTACCGTGTCGCGCGCCTCATCGACACTGGCACGCCTCCGGAAGGCATTTACCTGCTCACCTTCACGAACCGCGCGGCACGCGAGATGACAGCGCGTGTCGAACAGCTGTGCGGCGTCGAAAGCCGCCGTGTCGTGGGCGGTACTTTTCATCATGTAGCCAACGCCCTGCTGCGTCGACACGCAGAGGTTTTGGGGTATGGCACCAACTTCACCATCCTCGACCGCGACGATGCTCGAGAGATCATGGGCGCGGCCATCATCGACGCTGGGGTGCAGGTGGGGAAAGGGCGCTTTCCGAACCCCGATGTCCTCATCGAGATCGCTTCCTTTGCCATCAATACGCAGACTGCCGTGCGCGAGGTCATCGCCAAGTTGCATCCACGCTTCTTTGCCCTCGGCGACGACATCGCTGCCGTCTGCCGCGCATACATCGAGCGCAAGGCGGCCATGAACCTGATGGATTTCGATGACTTGCTGATGAACTGGAAGGTGCTCCTCGAGGAGACAGGTCCGATAGGAGAGGAAATCGCACGCGGTGCCCATGCGGTTCTGGTCGATGAATACCAGGATACGAATGCACTACAGGGGAGCATTGTCGACCTGATGGCGAGGGTGCATCGCAACGTGACGGTGGTCGGCGACGATGCCCAGTGCATTTATGGGTTTCGTGGCGCTGCCGTCGAGAACATGTTGCAATTTGAACAACGTTGGCCCGGAGCCAAGCTGCTGCCTCTCGACGTCAACTACCGTTCGACACCGGAGATCGTGGCGCTCGCGAACGCTACCCTCGCGCGGGCTTCTGTGGGGTTTCGCAAAGTGCTGCGACCCGTGCGTCCGAGCGGCCCACTGCCCGCGCTCGTTCCCTGTCGAGATGTGTACATGCAGGCCGAGTTCGTCGCTCAGCGCATCCTGGAACTGCGTGACGAGGGGGTTCCGCTTTCAGATGTCGCGATCTTGTATCGAGCGCACAGCCACGTGCTCGAGATTCAAGTCGAGCTGCAACGTCGAGGCATCCCCTTTGTCGTCCGCTCCGGGCTGCGCTTCTTCGAGCAAGCCCATATCAAAGACGTGCTGGCGCATCTCAAACTCGTATACAACCCCGACGATGAACTCAGCTTTCGACGTGCGGCGAAGCTGCAGGAAGGAATCGGCAATGCGAGCGCCGACGCCATGTGGCACGGCTTCAAAGCACGCTTCACGGGCGCTTTCCGCGCCCTCTCGGATGACGCGCTGGATGAGCTCTGTGAGCTCGCTGGTCGTCGAGGCAAGAAGGGGGCGCGCAGCTTCTTGTCACTGATGGCGGAACTCTCGGGGGCGGAGTTGCGCAAAGCGCCGGGTGAGATGATCCGAACGGTGACGGAAGCATTTTATGCCGACTATCTCAGTCGCAATTTCCCCAACGGTGCAGACCGACGTGAGGACATCGAGCAGCTGGCCGATTACGCGGCCGGCTTCGCGTCGCTGGATGCCATGCTCGATGAGTTGGCCTTGGTGCAGGACTTCTCCGCCGAAGAAGCCATAGCCGCCGATGATGCCGACGAGAAGGTGACGCTCTCGAGCGTGCACCAGTCGAAAGGGCTAGAGTGGGGGCGTGTTTTCCTCGTCTATTTGACGGAGGGACGCTTCCCCTCTGATCTGGCCCTGCGAGAGGCCGGTGGGGCGGAGGAAGAGCGGCGGCTCTTTTACGTCGCCGCCACCCGGGCGCGGGACGAACTGTACCTGACTCATCCGCAGGTGCAGCGCGCGCGGGACAGTTCACAGGTGCTGCTCCGTCGCTCTCGCATCCTCGAGGAGCTTCCGGCGCCGAAGGAACTGCCAGGCGATGATGCCCTCGCGCCAGGCGAACTCGACGGCTTCTACGAGCTGTGGCAGATCCACGAGGAGCCGCTGCCTGTGCTGGAGTCCTCGTCGTCAGCAGACGTCACGGGACAGATCGACACTCGAGGGGACCCTGCAGATGCCTGACAGACCTCTCGGGTGTCCTTGGGCCAACTACCCTACCCATAGTAAAAACCGAGAGCTGCAGGTCGATGGCTTCCGCCCCATCGTCTATGGCTACTGCCCGCAGACGGAGGATTGCGCTTCTTGCGCGGGCACGACATGCAAGCCCAACATCTTGCTGCAGCTCGGGCGGTCGTTCGAATTCGTTCCCTGCCCATACTGCCGGCCCGACGACTATCGTCGACGAGTCGCGCGGCTGCAGCAGCGTGCATGAAGGCGAGCTGCACATGTTCGAAGCAATCACGGGCCGCGCGCTGATTCTTTTCCTGGGACTTCTGCCGAAGAACCTTCTCTCCCGCTTGGCGGGTGCGCTTGCCAGCGTGCGCCTACCGAGGCCGCTGCGACGTTGGAAGATCATCGCCTTCGGACGCATCTTTGGCGTGAACTTTGGCGAGGTCAGAGACCCCCTGGATAGCTTTGGCTCTGTGCAGGAGTTCTTCACAAGAGCGCTCAAACCCGGCGTGCGACCAGTCGATGAGAGTGCCGATGCATTGGTGTCGCCTTGTGATGGTGCGTGGGGGCAATGCGGTCTCGTGGAGCAAGGACAGCTGCTGCAGATCAAGGGACGCCCCTACAGCGTTGGCGCACTGCTGGGTGACGAGGAGGCTGCGCGACGTTTCGAGGGCGGGTGCTACGCTACGCTGTACTTGTCGCCGCGGGATTACCATCGCTTCCATGCTCCCACTGCTGGGGAGGTGGTACGCGCAGATTACCTTCCCGGTTCTCTGTGGCCGGTGAACCGTGCAGGGGTACGCTTTGTCGAGGGCCTGTTCGCAGAGAACGAGCGCATTGTGGCGTGGCTACGGCCTGACTGTGCGCCGTCGGAAATGCTGTGCATGGTCGCGGTGGGGGCCACCATGGTCGGCAAGGTGAAGGTCACCTTTGACTCGCTGGAGACCAACCTTCCCCCTCGCGCGAAAACGCGGCGTGACTATTCCGAAGATGCGTGTCCGCGGCTCGCTCGTGGGGAGGAGTGGGGTCGCTTTGAGTTCGGGTCGACCATCGTCATGGTGGCGACCCCTGGATGGCTAGAACTCCATCGCGAGCAGGCAGGCGTTCCTGTGACGCTGGGCGCACGCATCGGCAGCGTGCGGTAGGATCGAAGCGTGGACCCAGGAACTCATCCCCTGCGGCGTGCGCTCGGGCGAATCTGGTATCGCTCTGCGCCGGCTCCTGCGCTTCGTGCGCCTCGTGCCCTGAGCGTGCTTTCGTTGCTCGTCACGCTGTTCGTGGTCGGCAGCGAGGCGTTGATTGATCTCTCCGCGGCGACGCTGCACGGCCAAATCGTCGTCGCGCTCGACGTCGCTGTCGTGGTGGGATTCGCGGTTTGGACCGCGATGCGCACCCTGCGGGTCGACCTCGCCACGCTGCGTGACTTCTTGCGCGAAGAGCGCGTCAACCTGTTGCTGATCGCGCTCTCGCTGATGCTTCTCCCTCTTGCGCCGCGCGTGAGTGCGGCCGTCGTGATCGCGCGCCTCGCCTTCTCTCTCGCCGCCGGAGCGCTCAACACGGCTCTCGGGAGGCGCGCCGTAGCGTTCGCAAACTTGAGGCCTCCCCTTGCTGTGGCCGTGAGCTTCCTCGGCATGATCGGCATGGGAACCGTGCTGCTCATGTTTCCCGCAGCGACACGCGATGGACACGGCGCATCCCTGGTGGATGCGGCATTTACGATCAGCTCGGCGACCAGCGTCACTGGCCTCGTGGTGCAAGACACCGGTACCTACTGGAGCCCTTTCGGGCTCGCCGTCATCTCCCTGTGGATCCAATTCGGCGCCATCGGCATCATGGCGCTGGCAGCGGCGTTCGCAGTCTTTGCCGGTGGCCGTCTTCCTGTGCGCACCATGGAGGGGCTCGATGCTCTCGGCATGGGGGGAATGATTGAACTCAGCACGGTAGCCGGTCTCAAACGGCTCATCATCGCCATCACCGGTGCCACGCTCGTCATCGAATTTGTCGGTGGCCTTATGCTCTTTGGCTTGTGGGCACTCGGCTGGATGCCTCTGCCGCCGGAGTACGACTCCCTCGGCGGGGCGATTTGGTGGAGCCTCTTCAATTCGCTGAGCGCGTTCTGTCACGCCGGATTTGTCCTCTCGGCTGACTCGCTCGTGCCCTACGCCTCAAACACCCTCGTGAACCTCGTATTTCTGGTGCTCATCACCCTTGGGGGGTTTGGCTTTGCGGTGATCGCTGACTTGCAGCAGCCGGAGTTGTGGCGTCGTTACCGACAGCCGCGTCGACTTTGGCAGGGAATGCATATCCAGACCCGAATGGTGCTCATCGCGACACTCGTGTTGAACCTCGCTGGCATGCTCGCGTTTTTGGTCTTCGAGTACGACGGGGCAATGAGCCACCTGGGGCTCATCGGTAAGCTCAATGCAGCACTCTTCCAATCGGTGACCTTGCGTTCGGCAGGCTTCAATACCATCGATATTGCAGCCCTTGCTGCACCGTCTGTTGTCGTGTGCATGCTCTTTATGTTCATCGGTTCTGGCCCAGGCTCGACCGGGGGAGGGGTGCGCGTGACCACCGCCTATGTCGTCGTCATGGCGATCCGTGCCATGCTGCGTGGTCGAGACGAGGTCGAGGCCTTCGGCCGCACCCTTCCGAAGGTCATCGTCTATCGCAGCATCAGCATTGTGCTCATCGCCGGGTTGCTTGTGGCGGTGTTCCTCATCGCCTTGAGCTGGACCCAGACCGTTCACTATGACCGCAACGCCTTCGAGACCATGAGCGCATTCGGACCGGTCGGCGTGAGTATGGGAGTCCCATCAGAGCTCGACAGCGTCGGCAAGTGGTTGATCGCCATCCTGATGTATTTCGGCCGCGTCGGACCTCTGACCTTGGCCCTCGCCATCGGCGAGCGTGCGACCCCGCGCACGTATCGCTATCCGGAGGGGCGGGTTGCCGTCGGGTAAAGAGATGTCACTGGGGGCCTTTCGACCGATGGTGAGCCGTCACCACGACGAGCCAGAGCACTCGCTACTGTACGAGTGCGCCCTCCCATGCTGTCGATGCAAGACCTAGCGTGAAGGCGCCGCCGAACTCGTAGTCGGCATGGTTCGTGGGACAGCCCCTGCGCTTCCCGTGTGCTTGCCCAGCCCGGGAACGAGCTTCCCTCGTCTCATGACCCTTGTCTCGAGGGCACAGTGCAGCGTTCACCCCTACAGTCTTGGTGGCGAAAGTGGCGTGCTGCACCCTGGTGGTGGTTGGGCGTTGGAATGCTTGTCGCTGAGTTCCTTGCTAGGCGCAGCCTCCACCCAGCCGTCCCTGAGATGCTGCGGTTCGTCGACGTGGCGCTCGCCCTCGGCTACCCGCTTTGGGTGGCGTCCCGGTTGCTCCGTTCCCACGGTGACGTCTTTGCGCGGCTTTCCGCGCGACGTGCAGACGTGATGTTCGGCGGCTTTGTGCTGACCCTCCTGCTCGTCTCCAGTGCGAGTGTGGCGGGCCCTCTCGTCATCTTGCGAGGGCTCGCTGGTGGGACGGTTCGGTGGTTAGGGACCGTAGCGGGTGATAGGGCCGCCCGACGCGCCAGAATGCGGCCACCCCAAACCGCCGCGGTTGGCTTTGCTGTCTTGATCGCGGCGGGCACCCTGCTGCTCGGGTCTCCTCCTGCCACCCGTGACGGCGAGGGACTCGCCTTCCTCGAGGCATTGTTCACCATGACGTCTGCGGTGACTGTCACAGGCCTCGCTGTCGTACCCGCGGCGACCACGCTGTCGTTCTTCGGCCAGGCTGTTGTGCTCGGTGCCATGCAAATCGGTGCCATAGGCATCATGGTGCTCGGGGCTGCGCTCGTGTTCGCCCTGGGAGGGCGGTTGCCCCAACGCCGCGAGGGTGGACTGCGTGTTCTGCTGGAGGTGCGCACTGGCGAGACCCTGAGCCGTCTCATAGGAGCGGTCACCACCACCACCATCGTTGCTGAGGCGAGTGGGACCCTGTGTCTCTACGGGCTGTGGTGGCTCGGGGCGTTGCCGCTTCCTGAGGAATACGACGACGCTGCGGGAGCGCTGTGGTGGGCGGTGTTTCATGCCGTGAGCGCGTTCTGCAACGCCGGTTTCAGTCTATCGGAACACTCCCTCGAGGACTTCGTCGGAAATCCTCTCGTATGTGCAGTCTTCGCGATGCTCATCACCGTGGGTGGGCTCGGGTTCGCGGTACTGAGCGACCTCGCTCACGAACAGCGGCCTTTCTGGAGCCAGCCGCGCTGGACTTGGCGTCGTCTTCAGCTGCAGACGCGTTTGGTGTTGTCGATGACGCTGCTTCTCGACGGCGTTGGCTTTCTGGCAGTGCTGTTCCTCGAGTTCGATGAGGCGCTCGCCGGACATCCACTCGGCACGAAGCTATGGGCTGCGCTTTTTCAGTCGGTGTCACTGCGCACCGCGGGATTCAACACCATTCCCCTCGAAGGCATCCTGCCTTCGACGACGGTATTGATGGTGGCATGGATGTTTATCGGTGCGGGGCCGGGGGGGACCGGTGGGGGCGTGAAGGTCACTACGACAGCCACGGTGATCTTCGCTGTTCGGGCGATGCTGCGAAGTCGTGACGACGTCG
>JBMTAX010000118.1:0-7935 GCA_049429145.1 Myxococcota bacterium | reverse complement strand
CACCACATGGTCTTCGAGGTAGTCGACAACTCCATCGACGAGGCCCTCGCGGGTCACTGCGATACCGTGGACGTGCAGCTTCACGTCGATGGCAGCGTCAGCGTCCGCGACAACGGTCGCGGTATTCCCGTCGACATGCACGAGAGCGGTCGCCCTGCCTGCGAGGTCATCCTCTGCGTGCTGCACGCGGGTGGTAAGTTCGATCAGAACTCGTACAAAGTGTCAGGCGGCCTGCACGGCGTTGGTGTCAGCGTCGTCAACGCGCTCTCAGAAGAACTCATCCTCGAGGTCAAACGACACGGCAAGGTCTGGCGGCAGACCTTTTCGAAGGGCGAGCCGACGAGCGACCTGTTGCTGGTCGGCGAGATGCCCGAAGGCGGTCGTACCGGCACCAGCATTCGCTTCCGTCCCGACGGCACCATCTTCTCGAACGTAGAATTCAGCTTCGACGTCCTCGCGGGGCGCCTGCGCGAGCAGGCCTTTTTGAACAAGGGCGTGAAGGTCAACATCAGCGACGAGCGCACGGGCAAAGAACACCATTTCTATTACGAAGACGGCATCCGTGAGTTCGTGCAGCACCTCAACAAGAGCCGCCAAGTTCTCCACGGCCAGCCTGTCAATATCGCGGGCGAGCGTCCCCTCGGAGACGGTCCCGCGCAGTGCACCGTCGACATCGCGATGCAGTGGAACGATTCCTACCAAGAGAACGTCTTCTGCTTCACGAACAACATCAAGAACGGTGACGGCGGCACTCACCTCGCGGGTTTCCGCGCCGCGCTCACTCGTACCGTGAACAGCTACATCGCCCGGGAGTTCCCGAAACTCGCCGGCAAGGTCACCCTGTCCGGTGAGGACATGCGTGAGGGCCTCACGGCGGTGGTCAGCGTGAAGCTACCTGACCCCAAGTTCAGCTCCCAGACCAAAGACAAGCTCGTCTCGTCCGACGTCAAAGCTGCCGTCGAAGGGCTCATGGTCGATCAGCTGGGCACATGGTTTGACGAGAATCCCTCCGATGCGAAGTCGGTGACCAACAAAGTCCTCGAGGCGGCGCGGGCTCGCGAAGCCGCGCGCAAGGCGCGAGAACTCACACGACGCAAAGGCGCCCTCGATGGCATGGGCCTGCCAGGGAAGCTGGCGGACTGCCAAGAGAAAGACCCTGCCCGCAGCGAGTTGTACATCGTCGAGGGTGACTCCGCCGGTGGCTCAGCGAAGAGTGGCCGGGACCGCAAGTTTCAAGCGATCTTGCCGCTGCGTGGCAAGATTCTGAACGTCGAAAAAGCACGCTTCGACAAGATGCTCTCGAGCCAGGAGATCACGACGCTCATCACGGCGCTTGGCACAGGCATCGGCTCCGACGAGTTCGACCCACAGAAGGCGCGCTACCACCGCATCATTCTGATGACCGACGCCGACGTCGACGGTAGCCATATCCGTACGCTCTTGCTCACCTTCTTCTATCGACAGATGCGTGAACTCGTCGAACGTGGCTATCTCTACATCGCGCAGCCCCCTCTGTACAAAGTGTCGAAGGGCAAGCGTGAGATGTACCTCAAGGACGATCAGGCACTCGAGCAGTACCTCATCGACCAGGCGATTACGGCGTCGGAGGTCCACGGAGAGCCGGGTAGGATCGAAGAGCCCGTGCTGCGACGCTCATCCCTCGCGCTCTACTCCTATCGTCGGCTGCTCGAGAGGCTGCGCAAGCGCTACGACCACCGGGTGCTCGATGCCCTCGTGCGCGGGGCGCAGATCGAGGCCGCTGACCTCATCAGCCTGGATGTGGGCGCGGTCCAAGCGAAGCTCGCGCGGCACCTCGAGGTCCACGCTCCCGAGACACTTCCTGTGACGGTCACTCCCGCGGCAGATCCCGAGCGCGGCAGCCTCCAGGCCCTGGTCGTAAGAACCGTGCACAACGGTGCTCCGGTGGAGACGAAGGTTGATCACCACTTCCTCGAGAGCCCCGAGATCCGCGAGCTGCGACGCCTCTTTGACCGGATCAGCGAGATTGGCGTAGGCCCTTACCGTCTCCGCAAACAAGACAAAGAACGGGAGGTCCCGCACATCGACGCCCTCGTCCTCGTCCTCGACGAGGAAGCCCGCCGCGGTCAGTCGATCCAGCGCTACAAAGGCCTTGGTGAAATGAACCCAGAGCAGCTCTGGGAGACCACCATGGACCCGGCCAACCGCTCCCTGCTCAAGGTGGAGATCAAAGACGCCTACGAGGCCGATCAGGTGTTCTCCGACCTCATGGGTGACGAGGTGGAGCCGCGTCGTGAGTTCATCGAGAAGACTGCGCTCGAGGCCGTGAACCTCGACATTTGACCTGGGTGAGGTGAGCGCCGTGCAACCCCCCTGCTCGGCCGAAGAGGCCATCTCCCTCGTCCAGTCGGGGCAGCGTGTGTTCGTGCACGGTGGGGCTGCGACCCCACGAGCGCTGCTCGAGGCACTCGTGGCCGACGCCGCGCGTTTGCACGATGTGGAGCTCATTCACCTGCATACCGAGGGCGAGGCGAGCTGGGCCGATCCTGCTGTGCGCCCTCATCTCAGCGTCGCCAATCTCTTCGTCGGCGGGAATATGCGCGGGCGGCTCGGCCCAGGCGTCGATTATCTCCCCTGTTTCTTGAGCGAGATCCCGGCCCTGTTTCGCTCTGGGCGTCGCAAGATCGACGTCGCCCTGCTGCACCTCAGTCCCCCCGATCGCCACGGTTTCTGCACCCTTGGGACCAGCGTCGACGTGGCCAAGGCAGCCGTCGAGGTCGCTGACGTGCTCATCGCACAGATAAACCCCGCGATGCCGCGGGTGCACGGCGATGGATTCGTGCACATCGACGAGCTTGATGCGTGGGTGGAGGTCGAGACCCCCCTTCCGGAACACGCCCCGCCTGTCCTCGACGAGGCTGCGCTGGCCATCGGACGTCATGTCGCCTCGCTGGTCGAAGACGGTTCCACTTTGCAGATGGGCATCGGCGCCATCCCCGACGCTGCCCTCGCTGCCCTCAGTGGTCATCGCCACCTCGGCATTCACACCGAGATGTGGTCTGACGGCGCCCTCGCGTTGCTCGAGAGCGGTGTCGTCGACAACTCGCAAAAGCGCGTCCACCCGGGCAAGACGGTGTCGGGCTTCGTGATGGGTACGCGTCGTGTATTCGATTTCATCGACGACAACCCCGCCGTCGTTCAGCTCGATATCGCCTATGTCAATTCGCCCCACGTCATCGCGCGCAATCCTCGCGTGGTCGCGATCAACTCGGCGGTCGAAGTCGACCTCTCCGGTCAGGTCTGCGCCGACTCCATCGGGCCTCGCATCATCTCCGGCGTTGGGGGCCAGATGGACTTTATGCGCGGGGCCGCCTTGTCCGAGGGCGGCAAGCCGATCATCGCGCTCCCCGCACGCACGCATCGCGGAGAGCCGCGCCTCGTACCGACACTCAAACCTGGCGCCGGTGTCGTGACGACTCGATCCCATGTGCACTACGTCGTCACCGAACACGGCATCGCCGACCTCTATGGGAAGACGCTGTCAGAGCGCGCGCGGTCGCTCATCGACATCGCTCATCCCGACGACCGCGAGGCACTCGAACGGGGCTTACGAGAACACGGTTCCCCCTCGTGACGGGTACAGTGCTCACCGAGATCGCGGTCGCCCGCACGCCGCTGCAACACCGGCGCGACGCCCCTTGCCAGCCGGGGATCCAGCCGGGGGTGGCGGGCCAGGTCGTGGTGCATTCCCCCTTCGTCGCCGGGCTCGCCGATCTCGAGGGCTTCGAGCGCATCTGGCTGCTCTATGTCTTTGATCGGAACAGCGGCTTTCGCCTCAAAGTGCAGCCCCCTCGAGGTCCCAGACGAAAGCGCGGGCTCTTCGCCACCCGTTCTCCACACCGCCCTAGTCCCATCGGCTTGACCTGTGTACGCCTGCTACGCGTCGACGGTGCAGCGCTCCATGTCGACGGACTCGATCTCTTAGACGGCACGCCGGTGGTCGACATCAAGCCGTATATCCCTCGGGTCGACGCTTTCCCCGAGGCTGTCCCGGGCTGGCTCGAGGAGCTGGAAGACGAGTGACCCCCCCGCGCGTGCCGTCGTCGTCATGCCCTCAGCGCGTAGGCCTCTCTCCCCAAGACTCACCTCGCTGCGCGAGGTGTTCCTGCAGCGCCTTGCCGCGCAAAATGAGGCGTGAGGGTCGTTGCTGCGACAGCGCGCCCTCGGCGAGCTCGAGCTGCAAGAGGGTGATGACTGCCGCTCTGAGCTGACGTAGTTGCCCTGGCCATGGGGTGGCACACGCGAGTTCGATGGCTTCGTCGCTCACCTCTGTGTCGAGGCCGAGCAGCGTCTCCTGCTCTGCGGCGAACAGACGCATGAGCCCAGGGATATCAGCGACGCGCTCGTCGAGGGTGGGCAAGCGCCACGTATGGCCTTCCATCAGTCGCTCAGCGAGATCACGACGAAGGGGGCTCTCTCCGAGGGGGCGTTTCGACGCGGATACGAGACGAAAGACGGGGCCATGCAGCGCCTGCGACTTCGCGCCCAGGGGCGAGAGGTCTCCGGTGCCCTCGAGCACGTCGAGAAGAAAGCCTTGGGCCGGCTCTGAGAGACACTCTACCTCGTCGAGAAAGAGCGTTCCCCCATCGGCGGCGACGAGCTTGCCAGCTCGCGGCGCGTCGGCACCCGACACCGCGCCCCGCAAGTGGCCTAGCAGTTCGCTGTGCAAGGCGCTCTCGTCGCTGGGCAAGCGGGCACAATGCAACGAGACGAAAGGGCCGGTGGCGTCGCTGTCCTGGTGTACCCGCGCCGCCGCCCACGATTTCCCTGCCCCCGAAGGGCCCACGAGCAGCACCGGCATTCGGGTCTTGGCAGCGAGACGCAGACGACGTCGAAATTCCTGCGCTGCGGCCGAGAGGCAGGTGGCGCCACTCAGCTCTTCGGGGTCTTCGAGGTGAGGCAATAGCTCCAGCCGGCTCTCGGGGTTCCCTAGCTCGATGACGTCGCCACAGCCAAGGCGCTCGGGCAGGTGAGGGGAGAGCGTCCGCTCTTCTTCCTCCTGCGGGCGCAGGGTGGTGCCGTGCTCGGAGCCGTAGTCTTCAAACCACCAGTCGCCCTCATCGAAGCACAGCACCCCGTGCAGCCGGGAGACTTGGCCTTCGTCGAAGACGATGTCGGCAGCGTCGTGACGCCCCACGACGTAGCGGTTCCCCTCGCGCAACGGCAGGGTCCAGCCGCGTTCGCCCCGCCAAATCTTCACGGAACGAGGCGCGGCAGAAGGCTCGCCTTGCAGGGTGGTGGCGCGAGGCATCAGCCTGCGCTGTCGGTTCATGGCTGGAGGCCGCTGATCGCGAAACATGATGTCCCAAGTATGCATCGCCTCGCTGCCATTTGCGCAACTTCCTCCGTGGCACCTCGGTGCGCCCTAGGTCTGGCAGAGCCTCGCTCCTCACCTGGCACGGATGGTGTGACGAGGGCCTCCCAAGGAGGTGCCTGATGAAGAAGCTACGAGCGTTCCTGGTGAGCGGCGGGTTCGTGATCGCCCTGTCTGGGTGTGGGATGAGGGAGTGCGTTTTCGACGGCGAGTGCGGGCTTGGCGACACATGTTCTGTGGACGGCCAGTGTCGAGCAGCAGATGGAATCGGTGCAGAGCGGATCCCCGCGGGGATTTATGCGGAGGGGCTCAATGTGACGCGCGCTGCACTGCGCGGTGACATTGGCAATGCCAGTGGACTTTCGGGTCCTGCCCATCGCGTCGAAGTTTACCAGTGGACTCGAGGCACCGACGTGCTCATCTATTCGGAGGACGCGACCGCCTTCTCGTTCTTGTACCTCAATGAGCCATTGTCGTCGTTGCCGGTGGGCGAAACTACTTTTCCCGCCGGGCGCAGCGTCGACGGCACCGCTGTCAATGGACAGCTCTGCATCACTGGAGGGGCATACGATGTCCCTGCCTCGGAGGTGGTGGTGACGGTGACCGAGGCCGACGATGGCAGCCGAGAGTATCGATTCGAGGTGGAGACCTCGCGGGACGATTGGGCAACCGCGGAGCTGGCCACGGCACCGACTCCGGTGCTCGACGGCTAGGCTCACGCAAAGCGCGTGGGGGTCGTAGGGCGACCGCAACGCCGTACCCCCCCCGCCTTTGGGAGGCTCGCAGCCGACCACAGCCGCGAGCCCTCAGACAGCGCAATGGGCGTCCTTGTGAGGGGTGACGGCTACGGCTGAGGAAAGATGGTTCACCCCTCGACCTTGGCTCGATGGCGGCTAGTATGCGCCCGTTAGCAAAGGAACCGTTCATGCTCGATCTGAAGGCAAAGCTGCTCAAGGCAGGACTCGTCACCGAGGAGCAGGTTCATCGCGTCGAGGCAGAAGAGCAGGCTGTTCGTGACCGTCGTCGAGAGAAGCACGCACAGGGGAAGACCCGCGCAAAAAACAGCGCGCCCCCGCCGTCAGAGGCAGAGCGCTGGCAGCGACGTGTAGAGGGGCTCAAAGAGGCTCCCAAGGCGGAGCAATACGAGACCATTCGAGGGTGGGTGCAGCGAACCCGCCTCGACCCCGTGAAGGGTTTGCCGAGCGACGGCGCCGACCGGTTTCACTTTGCGCGCCACGACGGCCACATCAGCTGGCTGACCCTCGAGCCCGAGGTCAAAGCGGCGTTGGCGGAGGGACGAGCTGGCATCATCGCTTTCATGTCTCACAACGGCCTCGCCCACTGCGTGGTGCCCCGTGACGTCGCGCAAGACGTGGGCACAGTACGCCCGGAGTGGGTGCGCCACCTCGATGGATTCGACGTCGTCACCCTGGCCCCCAAGGAAACCGGGTCCGCTGCGGCGGGCGAAGTGGGCGTTGAGACCACTGAGCCAGCGACCAGCGCGGCCGAGGGGCGGCAGACCGATCTCGGAATCGTCGACGAGGGAGGCGGTGAGGGGGCCTGAGCCGCGCAGGTGTGGTGCGCTCAACCACCGTAGCGAATCACCACCTGGCCCATACTCACCCTCAGGCTGGTGATGGACGCGTACGGGATGACGAGAAGGTCGTCCCCGAGCAGCCGGAAGACAACGTGATCTTCCTGTGCCTCCACGATGGCATACCGAGAGTCTGGCCGAATGTTGTCGGGACCGTGGAACAGGAGCTTTCGCTCCTGCTGCATCGACTCCTCGAACAGATGTCGCAGCGTCCGACGACCGCTTATTGTGGCAGAGCCCGCTCTTGTCGCCATCGGCACCCTCCTGGCGACGTCGCTCCTGCTCGCCCCGGTGCGCGAGCCAATCTGCGAACTGGCGCCGTTTCCAAGTGTGCCACAGGCGCGACCGCGGCGGGGCGTCGTTGGCTACTGCGGCCATCGCACCGAGGGCGCGTCGACGCGGATCCGGAATGCAAGAGGAGCCCGTCGTCGGGCTCCTCCTGCAACACGCGCTTGCTGAGAATCCTCAGGCAGCAGCCGAGAGCCCTGCGTTCTGCGCGAGCCGAACTGCACGCCGCAGCCGAGCGACTTCGGCAGGCGTGAGCTCCTTCATACGACGGTCGAGGACCGGCTTTGCCCGGTGCGAGTGAGCCGACCCGAGGGCAGGCAGCACGCTTTCCGCGTACAAGGCGACGTCCTTCGGGGGGCACTTCCCGAGCAGGTCGACGAGACCCCCTGCCAAGGTCCGCGCATGGGTAGGGCTCGACGCACAGAGGGCCGCGAGCAGGCGCACCGCCGCGGCGCGCGCCATCTCGCCGTGTTCCGTGCCGTCGCCGAGCACGCTCCACAGCAGCTCCCGCATGTCCCACAAAGCGTCGACGACACGTGCGGCGATGGGGGAGAGGGCGAACATCGCAAAAGGACGCATGTCGACAGGGCCCTCGTGGCACAGGCTCACCAGGCGATCTTGCACGTCGTGCAGAAGCTCGCTGTCACGCTGACCGACTTCGCAGAGAACGCGCGCGCAGTCCGGGCCGTGCACGTCGTCG
>JBMTAX010000117.1:0-7956 GCA_049429145.1 Myxococcota bacterium | reverse complement strand
CTCAAGGTGAGTTGTCCAGACGGCAGCGATCAGAGCCGACCGGTGAAGAACGACACTCCTTCTTTTGAGAGAGCTGCCATTGACTCCCTCCTATGGTTTTTTGGCACAGCGGGCTGAGTGTGTTTGCCCTTGACGTCCTCGACGGGGACTTGGGTGCACTATCATGGGTTGCGGGCGTACTCGGGGTCGGCAACCTGGTTCTGGGCGCGCGCTGGTTATTTCTTGGGCAACGGAAAGATGCCGTCACCATGGTCGTGGCCGACGCCCTGTGCGTGGGCAAGCGGGCAGCCAGCACGGACGCAGCCACCACGGAGGCAGGTGCCACCGGAGAGGAGTTGACCCCCACCACATCGATGGAGTGAGCGATAGGAACACGTGAGTCGCAGCAGGTGGCGCTCCATTGGGGTAGCGTCTTCTGATGAACCTTCCTCGCGCTCGAGATTTCCGCCGTGTGGTGTTCTTCACCGGGGCCGGGCTCTCGCGGGAGAGCGGCGTTCCGACGTATCGCGGGGAGGGCGGCCTCTGGCACGAGTATCGGCCAGAGGACTACGCATGCCAGGAGGCGTTCGAGCGCGCTCCTGACCGCGTGTGGGATTTTCACGAAAAGCGCCGTGCGTTCACTGGGGGATGCGCGCCGTCTGACGGACACCGGTGCATCGCTGCGTTTCAGGAGGAGTTCCCCGAAGCGTGGGTGGTGACGCAAAACATCGACGGCCTTCACCAGCGTGCTGGCTCGAGGCGGGTGATCGAGCTTCACG
Organism: Myxococcota bacterium; assembly: GCA_049429145.1. GTDB lineage: Bacteria > Myxococcota > UBA727 > UBA727 > CAYLZW01 > JBMTAX01. Next base: position 7,198 of record JBMTAX010000117.1, on the reverse strand, counting down.
GCAGCTTGTGGCGCGTCAGATGCGACGCCTGCCCGTGGAGCGGCGCTAACGTAGAGCTGCCTCTCTCGACGCGCTTGCACGACTGCGGTGCGCCCTTGCGGCCCGACATCGTGTGGTTCGGTGACGCGCTGGTCGAGGAGGTGCTCGGAGCCGCCGCCGCGACGATTGAAGCGTGTGACCTTTTCATCGCCATAGGCACCAGCGCGCAGGTCTTTCCCGCCGCCGAACTGCCGTTGCTGGCACGAGCGCGCGGCGCGATGCTCGTCGAGGTGAACCCAGCGGCGACACCCCTCTCGGACGTCTACGACGTCAGCGCAAGGGCGACGGCACAAGCGGCGCTGCCTGTGCTGCTGCGCGGGGGCACACTCAGCTGAGGGCGCTTTGCCCGCGTCTTCGGGCCCGTGGTACGACTACAGCGTTCGGGCGGGGGGCCCGACAGTGCGCATCAGGGGAGCAGATGTGAATACATCAGACCGCGACGAGGCCATGACGTCACCATCGACGCGCGAAGCCATCGTGACCGCTGCACCGAGTGAACACCACTCCTCGATGCAACCCGACGACGGCCAGAACAGCGCCGGGCCAAGCTTATGGGCGCCACTTCCCACGTTGACGGACCTCCCGGTGGCGCAACGGGATGACGATCAACCAAATGACCCGTCGACGGCCCGACCCGCAGCGCCTCGAGCCGCGCGCTTGCCGTTCGCCGCCCCTCTCCTCCGCGCGCCCTTGGCCAAGAGCCCTGAGGCCGAAGAACGCTTCTCTCGTCGTGCGGACACCCTCGTCAAGGAGGCGAAGGCGCTCGGATTGGTGCCGGCCGCAGCGCCGCTGTGGTTTGAAGCCGGCCGTATCTTCGAGGAGGAGCTGGGACGCCTGAAGGAAGCCGCGACCCACTACGGCGAGGCGAACCGGAGTGACCCGACATTCTTACCGGTCATCCATGCCGCCCGGAGGCTGTTCGCGCAGCTGCAGAAGCACACCATGGTGGTGTTTCTGCTCGACGCGGAGCTGGCGCTGCCAGATGCACCAGCCGCCGCTCTCCTCGTTGAGAAGGGGTGGCTTCACGAGACAAAACTCGAGCGGAACGACGAAGCCCTAGGATTTTACCGGCAGGCCCTTGAGAGAGAACCCGCATATCTTCCAGCGGTTGACCACGTTCTGCGACACCTCTCGAAGGCAGAGGACTGGTCCGGTGCGGCTGTGGTGTTACACGCGGCCATCGCGCACAGCGATCAGCAGGCGCAGAGAGTCACGTGGTTGCTTACCCTTGCTCGGCTCTACGAAGGGCAGCTGAACGACGACAAGGAGGCGCTCGCCGCCTACGAGGAGGCGGCGGCCGAGAGCCCTGAGCGCAGCGATGTACTCTTCGCCTTGGCTCGGCTGTACGTGCGTGCTGGCGACGACGTTCGGCTCGCCGAGGTGCAGGGTCGTCTCGCAGCAGTGTCCTCGACACCAGCAGAGGCAGCACAGCACCTGACGCGGCAGGCGGCGTTGCTTGCGAGCGCCGGTGAGACGGCGCGGGCGACCGCTGCGCTCGAGCGCGCCAGAGATGCAATGCCATCGGACACGCTCGTGCTCGCGCAGCTCGGCCGGGTCTACGAGGCTGAGGGGCAATGGGAGCCCCTCGTCGGCGTTCTCGAAGCCCAAGCCCGCGCCACCACGGCGGCAGATGAGCGGGTCGCCCTGTTTGCCGAGGCAGGCCGTTTGGCGGAGGACAGGCTCGGGGATACCAACCGGGCAGCGTCGGCCTACCACGAATGTTTGCAGCAAGACCCGACGTATCTCCCTGCGCTCTCGGGCCTCGGGAAGCTCTACGCGCGAGAGGCGCGCTGGCAAGACCTCGTCGACGTATTCGCCGTGCAGATAGAAGCCACCAGCGAAGGCGACCTCAAGGTCCCCTTGTTGTTCAAGCTCGCGGAGCTTTTGCACGAGAAGCTCGGTGACCACGCGGGCGCCCTTCATCGCCTGCAGCAAGCGCTGGCATTGTCCCCCAACTATCTGCCGGCGCTGAAGCCCGGCAGGGACTTTGGGCCGAGCTCCTCGAGGTGTATGAGCGGGAGCTCGCCGAGGCTACCGACCGCGACCAGGCCATGTTCCTGCTCGAGCGCATCGCGGGTGTCAGCGAGAACCAGCTCGCGAGTCCTGAGCGTGCCATCGCGGCTTACCAGCGCATGCTCCAGCGTCAGGCAGGGTATCTGCCCGCGCTTCGTTCGCTCGGTCGCCTGTATGCCCAGACCGCCCAGTGGGAAGCGTTGGTCGGGGTCAATCAGGAGGAGGCCAACCTCGTCGGTGAAAAGCGCCTCGTGGTCGCGCTGTTGCACCGCAACGGGGAGATCCTCGAGGAGAAACTACATCGCCCTGCAGACGCGGTCACCGCTTATCAACGTGCGCTGGCCCTCTCGCCGAACTACCTGCCTGCCCTGCGAGCTCTTGGTCGTATCTATGCCGCCGAGGGACGGTGGCACGAACTCATCGCCATGTATCGTGACGAGGCAGAGGTCGCGCGTACCCCCTCGTTGCGCGTGCAGAACCTGTGTACCGTCGCGGAGCTCTACGAGCACAAGCTGCGCGATCTCGACACTGCGGCGACTGTGTATCGCGAGGCCCTGTCGGTGCTTCCGACGCACTTGCCAGCACTTCGCGCCCTCTCTCGACTCGCGCAGCAGACCGGTGATTTCGAGGGGCTGGTGCAGTCTTTGGCCAGCAAGCTGCCCACGATTGTCGACGTGAGAGAGCAGGGCCTGTTGCGTTGTCGCATCGCTGAACTGCTCGACCATCACCTGGGTCGCGTCGAGGAGGCGATATCGGTCTATGAAGAGGCCGTCGCCAGTTCGCCCTCGCTGCTCATTGCCCATGAGCAGGTCGTTGCCTTACATGTGCGCCTCAATCGCACCGAAGACGAGGCCCGCGCGCGCGAACGAATGCAGGATGTCGTCGCTGATGCACCGGGGCAGGCAGCGAACCTCCGCGCGCTCGTCGACTTGTACTTGTATCGTCTGCGCGACATAGACGCTGCGCGCCGCACCCTCGACCGTCTCTTGGTCCTCGAGCCCACTGACCGCGTCGCCCTTGGAGCAGCCATCGACGCCGCCTTGCGCGCGGGCGACTTCCGTGCGGCCATTCGCCATGCCGCGGTACTCGCGCCCCTCGAGGTCAATCCCGACGATGCCGCCGCGCTCTACATGCAAGTGGCGACTTGGAAAGAGAACTATCTCGCGCCCCCAGAAGACTCCCTTGGTGCGTATCTGTCTGTGCTCGAGTACGCGCCTTTGCATCCCGTGGCGCTTCGCGCGGTGGAGCGCGCTTACATCGAGCGTGGGGCCTATGAGGGGCTGTACCGCCTCTACGAGCGGGAACGCGCCGGGGTGTCGGTGGCGACGCGTGTGGCAGACCTGTCCATGAAGATGGGCGACATCGCAGAGCGTCATCTCGGTGACGTTGCTGACGCTGCTGCGCAGTTCGAGGCTGCGCTCAGGGCACAGCCCCAGCTTCTGCCGGCCATTGCACGGCTCAAAGACTGCTACGCTCACCTCAACCGTGCGGAAGACCAGCTGCGCATGCTCGCCTTCGAGGCCAATGCCTCTCGCGACGAGGACCATGCGCTGAAGACGTTGCTCGAGGTGGCGCAGCTTCAGCGCGACAAGTTCGAGGACATCCATGGCGCCATCGAGTCGCTGGCTCAAGCGAGGCTACGCTCTCCTCGTGACGCTCGTGTCGTTGCGGAACTCGAGCCGCTTTTACGGCAGACCCATCGCTACGCAGAGCTGAGTGAACTTTGGGCCGACGGTGGGGCTGATACCGAGGCCCCTCTCGACGAGCGCATCGACCATCTGGTGCGTGCTGCGCAGCTCCGCGTCGAGAAGGAGGGCCTCGAGGGGGCTCCGTGGGCGATCGCGCGTTTCGAGGAGGTGCTTGCGCTCGCGCCGAATCATCAAACTGCGCTCACGCAGGTTGGTAACCTCTGTTTTGCCGTGCGTCGGTTCGAGCGGGCGCGGGACGCCTATCTGGCCCTGGTAAAGTCGTCATCCGATGCGCCAGTCCAAGGGGCTGCCGCCTACAGCCTCGGCGTCCTGTACCAAGACCACCTCACGAACCCGGTGGGCGCATCAGAGGCGCTGGAGTACGCGCTGCGTCTACAGCCGAACCACCGAGATGCTTTGCTGCGTTATGCGCGCGTCAGCGTCGAGCGAGGCTTGATGCCTGCCGCGTTGCAAGCGCATCAGCAACTCCTGCAACTCGCGGTCTCCAAGGCCGAGCAGCTGCAGCGTTATCTCGCCATTGCCGAGTTGTATGAGTTTGGCTTTCGTGAGCCCGCCCGGGCTGCAGCCACCTATGTGAGGGCCCTCGAGGTCACCGAAGACCCCGAGGTGCGACTGCAGCTGCTCGGCAAGGCAGCTGACCTTCATCAGCGCACCGGTGACCTTGACAGCTATCTTCAGGTCGTCGGGAAGCAAGCGACAACCCTGGCCGAGACCGATCCTCGCCAAGCTGCAGAGTTACTGCTCGGCAACGCTCGGCTCATTCTTGAGCACAAGCAGGACCCTCGTCGTGCCATCGCCACTGTCGAGGAGGGGCTCCGCTACTCCCCGGAACACGTCGAGCTGACCGCGCTGGCCGCGGGTCTCTACGCGGGCACATTGGGACAGCCTATGAAGGGGATGGAACTCCACCGGCGCCTTCTGCAACGAGGAGCCATCCGGGTCGACTCAGTTCGCGCGCTCCGCACGATGTGGAGCCAGATGCGGCAGACAGACCGCGCCTTTCTTGCGGCGGATGTGTTGCGTCTCCTAGGGGTAGCGAACGACGAGGAGGAACTCACCTACGCCCAGCATAAGGCTGCGAACCCCACGGAGAGCGACCTGGAACTCGGCGTAAGCCAGCGCACCCAATGGCTCGTTCATCCCGATCAGCGCTGTGTCATCCACGACGTGCTCTGCATCGTGAGCGATGAACTCGGGAAACTCGAGGCTGACGATCTGAGCGCTTACCACATCGACAAGAAGGATGTGTTCAAGGCCAAGTCCACCGAGCCCCTGCGTCGGGTCAGCGACAACATCGCGAAGATGCTGGGCGGGGTCACCTTCGACGTTCATCGCACCGAGGCCAGGCCCCATGTGGCGACGGCACACCACGCAACGACGCCTGCCTTGATCGTCGGCAGTGACCTCGTGCGAGGGTATCAGACGCGCGAGCAACGCTTTCTCCTCGGGCGGGCGCTGATGTCTATCCGATGTGGGCATCACCTCATTCGCGATCAGTCGCCCATGGAGGTCGCCGTCCTCCTGAGCGCCATCGCCCGTGCGGTGGACAAGAGCCTTCCTGCGCTCCGCGATCATCCTGACCTCGAATCCCTCACCAAAAAGGTGGGGTCGTCACTGTCGAGACAAGCGCGCAAGGCTCTGATCGAGCCAGTGATGCGGCTCGCGCAGGAGTGGCGTGACCTCGACCTCGGCGGCTTTTTGGCAGCTGTCGGGAAAACGGAGGCGCGAGCTGGACTTGTCTGTTGCGGCAGCTTCAGCACCGCGGTGCGTCTGCACCTGAAGAGCCGCGGCACGATGCTCAGCGACGACCCAGAACTCGTGCGCATCAGCCTCGAGGCCGATCCGGTGCTTCAAGACTTGCTCATGTTCGCATTGAGCGAAGAGCATTTCAGGGCACGCCAGACCCTCGAGATGGCCGTGCCGAATGGCTGAAAAACGCCATGCTGGTTTGCAGGAGGGATGCTGTGCGCTGGCTTGAACGGGCCTTACGACTTCGCTGGCTCGACGTTTCTGCGCGGTCACCGTCGAGGCCGCAGCCAGACGCTGCCCTTCAGGCGATTTATCCTGGCCGTCCTCTCTTGCTCGCACACCGTGGCGACCGAGCCCATTTCCCCGAGAACACAGTGCTCGCCGTGACGCAGGCACTGGCACGTGGGGCAGATGGCTCTGAGTTTGATGTGCGCTTGTCGCGCGATGGCGTACCCGTGGTGATTCACGACGACACGGTCGACCGGACGATGCATGCGACGGGGCCAGTGTCGTCGTTCTCCTCCGTGGCGTTGGGGGCCATGCGCGCTCGGCGTCATTCCCGCTGGGGTACAGGCCCCGAGCCAGGTGTGCCCACCCTCGCTGAGCTGCTCGCGGCCATGCCCGACGGAGCTGTCGCGGTGGTTGAACTCAAGGGGCCCGTGGGGTCAGAGCGGCAGCTCGAGGCGCGAGCGCTCGAGGTGATGGAGCCCCACCGTCGTCGTCTCCACATGATGGTGTCGAGTTTTCACCCAGGGCAGCTCCTCAACGTGCGCGAACGCGACGGGGACATTGCTCTCGGTGTGCTCGCCGAGCCCGAGCAGCTGTTGCCGCTACGGCTGTGTTTGCAGGCGCTGCCGCTCCGCGCCGCTGCGCTGCACCTGCCAGTATCTATGGTCGACGCCGAACTCGTGGCCCGAGCCCATCGCGCAGGTCGCCGCGTGCATGTGTGGCGCGTGCTCAATCGCACCAATCTGATCACGGTGCTCGACGCTGGTGCAGACGCAGTGATGGTCGACGACGTGCCCGCTGCCGTCGTTGAGATGCAACGCTGGCTAGAGCGGCGAGGTCTTCCGTCGATCTCTTCTCCCTAGGCCCTGGTGCGGTCTCAAGCATCGTCTTCAGCGAGGAGCGCGTGGAGGTCCAATTCGGCGACGGGCTCGTCGCCGCATTCCTCGAAGGCGCTTTCCTCGCCGCAGTCGACGAGGAGGTCAGGGGGGGAACTCAGCCACCCGCTCCCTCCTACGCGGCCGAGCGAATCGAAAGCGACCCAGTAGCGGTATCGTTCGGGGTCGCTGCGCGCCCCGCGGTAGACAATGGCCGACCATGTGCGCACCTGCAGGGGCTGCGCGTCAGCGCTCAAAATCGCGGCGTGGCCCTCTTCGGATCCCTCTGCGAGCAACTCGGCTTTCCAAAAGCGATAGTCCCACAGTGGCGCTCGGCCCGCAGGGCTGTCGTCGTTGGGGGCTAGGCCCATCCAGCGCATCAGCGTGCGATGAAAAAAACCCGCGTCGATGGGGGGCAAATCAGGTGCGCTCGGGGGAGTCTCCGCGATGACCCTGAGCAGCGCCGCCACGTCGATCTGACCGAGTTCGTACTCGGGGAGCGGCGCACTCGTGGTTACAACCATGCCGCCGGCGCCAGCGCCTGCGTCATTGCCCGGAGTAGAGGCATCATCACGGCTCACACCC
>JBMTAX010000116.1:0-7962 GCA_049429145.1 Myxococcota bacterium | reverse complement strand
TCGCTCATTCTTACCGGTCAACTTGGCGTCGTGATGAATGAGTCCGCGCAGGCGGCGCTCTCGTGGATGCGCGCAAAGGCGAGGGACCTTGGGATTTCCCAAGACCTCGACTCGCACTTCCTCGAGAAGGCAGACATCCACATTCACTTCCCGGCAGGCGCAATCCCGAAAGACGGTCCTTCCGCCGGTATCACCATCACCTCGGCTCTCATCTCGCTGTTCACGGGCAAGAACTGCCGGGCCGATACCGCCATGACCGGCGAGGTCACTCTGAGGGGGCTCGTGCTGCCGGTGGGTGGCATCAAGGAAAAGGTGCTCGCTGCACATCGGGGCGGCATCAAGCGCGTCTGTATGCCGGCACGGAACCAGAAGGACCTCATAGACATCCCGCAGAACGTCCGCGACGAGATGGAGTTCATTTTCGCCAAGAACATGGACCAGGTGCTCGATGCGGTGCTCGAAGGGGGCAACCCTGCGAAGGTGAACGAAGTCGCGACCCAACCGCCCGCGCAGGCCTGAGTGTCGGGGCGACGCTGCAGCCATCGGCGTGAGGGTTAGGGACGGGAAGTGCCTCGCCGAGCTCTGCTCGACGGGGCACTTTCGTTGTCGGCGTAGCCCGACGTTGCCGATGAAGAACGCACACAGGAGACCAAGGTGAGCACAATCCACGACAAACCGCCGGGCCTCGGCCGCAAATTGATGGCGGTCGTGGGGCTCGTCACGAGCGCGGTGTTCCTCGCGAACATCCCCGGCTTGCCCCCCGAGATCCCAGACCTGCTGCCCGCGGTCGGCAACCTCGACGAGCTACTCGCCTCAGCGGTGTTCCTGTGGAGCGCCAAGACCCTTGGGATCAAGCCTCTCGCCCTGCTGTTGGGCCGACGAGAGCCGCGAGCCTTGCCCAGCAGCCGCGACTCCTAGCGACTCCCTCGCCCCAACACCTCCTGCTCTCCATGGACACAGCGGACATCACCGTTCACCGCAGGGGGGGTAACTTTCGCCATTGCCACGACACGGGTCAGTCCTCGCATCGGGACCCCTCATCGTCGGCTTCTCATCGACGCACGAAGCGTCTTGTCCTGCGCAAGCGCACTCCCTAGGGAGCGTCTTCCAGCGCCCACATCACGCCGCCCACGGTCGTCGTCAGCGCGGCGAGGGCAACGCCGACGATGGCGGCGACACCACCGGTCATGGCGTACTCCTTCCCTGTTGCGGTCTTGCTGCGAAGCCACAGCTCGGCACCGACGGCGCCACTGCCGCACACCACAGCCGCTGCGGTCCCCGTCGCTGTGACCCAGGGACCAAGTCCCAGGCCATGGTCCTCGTTGGCGTCTCTAGCGGTGATCGCGTTTGCCTCGTCGGGCAACACGCTCGTACGCAGCTTTGTCACCGCTGGCGTGACGGCAGACGAGAGGTCTTCGAGACGTCGGGCGCGGGCCGATTCCCGTCCAAGCACCGCTGCGCTTCTCGAGTCGAACAGGCTGAGCTGCACGACGTGGGTTTCCCCTAGGCGCGATACAGAGCCAAACACCACGTAGGCAGCCCCAAGGGCGCCAGCCAGTTCGGCGAGGCAGGAGTTGGTGTCACACCCGATGCTTTGTCGTTGCGCCTCCACGTCGATCAACTGCCGGAGATCGGACTGGCGCATCACCGACAGACGCCCGCCCTTCGCAAGACTCTGCGCGACATCCCCACTGACGACGTCAGCAGTAACGCGATCGACCCCGTTCGCCTCGAGGTCGAGGACCAACACCACGGGATGATCCTCAGCGGCCGCTGCCAGGAGTCCTACCAAAGCCAACGCGGTAAGCATCGTCGCAGCATAGACTGCAACGAGCCGCGATGCAGACCAATCAGGTCACCTCCGCCGGTCAGCGACGCGAGACCACTCGCCCGAACAGGATTCGGTCAAAGCTCCGCCCGAGCGACGGGGACTGGAAATCGGTCATCCAGATGTCTTTGCCCAGGGAGACGTGAGTACCCACGGTGAGGGTCTCATCCTTGAGCACCGCGGCCCAGGCGTCGCCGCCTGCTTCGGCTGTGACGCGCATATAGGTGTATTCCTTGACGTGGTGCGCTTCGGCGATGGTGCCGCTCAGCTCCGCGGCAGCGGCCACACCTTCTGCCCCCCCACCAGGTACGATGGTCGGAAGGGCTGCCTGGCTCGCCGCCCCGGGTGCCCCGAAACCATTACCATGTGGCGAGGCGGCCGCTCCTCCTTGGCCGCCGTAGGCGGGCTGAGACGCGGCTCCCATGCTGACGTGGCCCGGGGGGAGCCCGTGATTCGATCCAACGCCGTACGGTGACGGAGCGGCGCCCGACGGTCCACCGGCCATCCCGGCAGGAGGCAGGGGGGCGGTGGTCGATTCAGGGCAGCCGCTCAGCCCGAGAGTGCCCAACAGAAGCCATACAGAACGTTGCATCACACACCTCTCTGTCGCATCACGCCACGAACTCCACCCGACCGCACACTTAGCAACTAGGTGCCACAGCCGCACAGGGGGCGGTCACTCATCAGAAACCGCGCGCCGCCTCGTCGTCGAGCAGAGACTGCATCTCGTCGAGGCTGAGAGCCCGAGGAGCCGCCCCTTCTTTGCCAAGGACGCTTTCGGCGGCGGCACGTTTCTCTTCGCCCAGGGCCAAGATTCGCTCCTCGATGGTGTCCTCGCAGGCGAGTTTGATGACGTGAACGGTCTTTTCCTGGCCGATTCGGTGCGCCCGATCGGTGGCTTGGTCCTCGACGGCTGGGTTCCACCAAGGGTCATAGTGCACCACGGTATCGGCCGCGGTGAGCGTGACGCCGGTGCCGCCTGCTTTCAAGCTGACCAGGATGACGGGCGGACCGGCAGGGTCTTGGAATTGCGCCACCACCTCGCCGCGGTTTCGCGTCGCGCCGTGAAGCCACAGCGTGTCTTTGCAGCCAATCTTCTCGAGCTCCTCGAGGAGGAGCTTTTGCATTTCGACGAACTGGCTGAAGACGATGACGCGACGACCGCTGCTCAGCGCTTCGCTCATCACCTCGCGGAAGAGGTCGAGTTTCGCGGAGCCGACGCCAAGACCCTTGTCTCCCAGCACCAGTCGCGGATCGCAGCACACCTGTCGCAGGCGCATGAGCGCAGCTAGAATGGGGGCACGAGCGCGCGCCTTTGTGTGGACCTGAAGTGCCTTCTCGACGTCGGTGCGGACCTCGGCCAGAACCCTCAAGTAGACGCCGCGTTGCTCTGGATCCATCTCGCAACGCATGATGGTCTCGATCTTCGGCGGGAGGTCCTTGGCGACATCCTCTTTTTTGCGTCGGAGAACGACGGGGGCCGTTCGGCGCCGCAGCTCGGCCAGACGCGTGGCGTCGCCCTTGGCGATGGGCCTGCCGTAACGGCGCTCGAACTGCTTGCCAGTACCCAGGAGCCCGGGGGCAACAAGCTCGAGGATGCTCCACAGCTCCTCGACACGGTTCTCGATGGGCGTACCCGTCAACGCCATGCGTTGCTCGCACGAAACCTGCCGCGCGGCCTTCCAAGCCTCGGTGGTCGCATTTTTCACATGCTGCGCTTCGTCGAGCATCAAATACCGGAAATCGACCCTCCCGAGTGTGTCGTCGACGTCACGGCGTAAGAGCGCGTAGCTGGTCACCACGACATCGGTATCGGCGTTGAGCTGCTGAGCCGTTACGCGATCGCGTCCGTGCCACTTGATGACCTTGAGGTCGGGGACGTGACGTCTCGCTTCGTCGACCCAGACATCGAGCACGCTTGTGGGCGCGACCACGAGGTTGGGTTTGGGACCATCGAGTTCTTTGGCCTTCGCCAGCAGCGTCATGGCCATCAGCGTTTTGCCGAGACCCATGTCGTCGGCCAGCACACGGCCGAGACGCAGCCGGTGAAGGTGTGAGAGCCACGCCACACCATCATGCTGGTAGGGACGAAGGGTCGCGCGGAGCGTCTCGGGGAGCTTCCTGTCGATCTCGCCCGGTTCGGCGAAGAAAGAACCCACGAGGTCCCTGATGTCGTCGTCTGCGTCGAGGTCAACTCGCCCCTCGAGACCCGACATGAGCAAGGCGAGCTCGCCCGGTCCGACCTCGCGCACGCTGTCCGCCGACTTCAGCTCGAGCGCATCGGAAATGAACTCCAATGCCTTCCCAGCATCCTCGGTGAAACCAAGCACGGTGTCTTCGTCGACCAGCAGTGACGTCCGGCCCGCGACCGCTGCCTTGATGATGTCGTCGAAGGCGAGCGCGTACTCCCGTGCTGCTTCCCCGATGTCGAGGCACACAGACAAGAGGCCTCGGCGATCATCAGTGAGTCGCCGCACGCTGAGAACAGGCCGCGCCGGCAGCCGCACAATGCGCGGGAGAGTGTCAGGATCGACGTCGACAAAGGAAGGAAGACCCTCTTTGGCTGCAAGACGAACGAGGATGTCGAGCGCCCTCTCTCCATCGGCCGCGAATCCCCGGTGACTGCCCGCGGCATATAGCCCGAGATCAAACAGGCTCTGCAAGGCTTCCTCATACTGCGTGCCAGGACGGGCGATGAGAGGGATGGGCTCTCCCTCGCTTCGTTTGGCGGCGAGAAGCGCGTGGACGGGTGGAATGGCGCCCCGAGCAGTGACCTCCACTTCGTCGAGCACCCCGTGGTGGCCGAGCTCGGTGACGAGGTGGACGCGGAGCGAGATCTCGCCGGCGTCACCTGTGAGCATGGCGCGCAGCGTCAGGCGCGGCGTCGGGTCGCTTGGCTGTGCCACCTCGACGAGGTCCGCCAGATCAACCCCGAGGCCCACCACGGCTGCAAAGCCCGCCTCTCCCTCCTCGGTGGCGAGCCCATCGAGAACGAGCGGTTCGGCACCGAGCAGACTCCGGCACTCGCCGGGCAGTAGGGTCGGCGCGACCCGGTACAGCTTGAGCTGTGCGTCGAGGAGAAAGGCCTCTTGCTCCCCCAAGATCTCCGGCGACTCGATGGGTGTGCCTTCCGCGGTCGTAGCTTCGAAGACCAGCGAGAGTCCCTCCTCGCCCCGATCGCGTACGCGCGCCGTGATCCGTGCCGGGGCGCCGATCACCACGATGCCGCCCTTGTCTTCCACCTCGAGGGCGACATCGGTCGCGAACGACAAGAGTCGACCCAGCTGTGCCCTGATCAGTGCAAAGCGGCCTTTGCGCGCGTGGGACGGGCCGGCCTCGTGCAAAATCTCGAGTGCTGCGCGTTCCCGCGCCGAGAGCGGCGACTTCCCACGCAACAAAATCGCTGCGTCGGTGATCTGCTCGGAGCGAGGACCGTCGTACAAGCGAACAAATGTGCGTTCACTCGAGAAGGCAGGAGCCTCCAGCACGATCCGCATGCGGCGCACGGACGGGCGGAGAGCGTCAGCGAGATGGACCCAAGGCAGCGGTGCGTACTTCACCCTTGAGGTAGACCGCATCTGCGCAGCGGGATCAAGCCGAGAGTGTGGAAATTTTACGGCAGTGGCCGACTCGGCGTCCAGGTCTGCGCGTGGGACCCGGAGGGGGAGAGGTCATGTCCGTTCTCCTATCGCCCACTGCATGGCCCAGCGACGCCACCTCACCACAGTGGCCGGACTGCACGTGTACTGGCGCCCATTACCGCTTCGCCGTACCATCCAACACTGTGCCATCGCGTGAGACCAAGCCCGACGTAACCCACCTCTGCGCTGCAGCGCTCAGGGCCCGCGAGCACGCGTACGCGCCATACTCGCGCTTCAGGGTCGGGGCTGCACTTCTCTGCGACGATGGCACCGTGGTGCCCGGGTGTAACGTCGAGAACTCGAGCTACGGGCTGTGCCTGTGTGCGGAGCGGAGCGCAGTGGCAGGAGCTATCGCCGGTGGTCGGCGTCAATTCGTTGCCATCGCCATCGCCACAGCGTCGAGTCCGCCGAGTCCGCCCTGCGGGATGTGCCGGCAGGTCCTCGCTGAGTTTGCCCCCGACTTGCGTGTCGTCATGACGAATCCCGGAGGCGAGCTGGTCGAGACCACGGCTCGAACGCTCCTGCCCGGTGGCTTCGACACCGAGCTGTTGCAGAGCGGGCAAGACCCAAAGAGTGAATCATGAGCGCGAGGGATGTGCTCATCGAGGGAGGCACGGTGGTGACCCTCGACGACGACCGCCGTGTCTTCGAGGGCGACGTACTGCTGCGCCAGGGGCGGATCGCCGGTGTCGGCGGGCGAGGGGCGTTCCAGCCGTCGCCCGGGACGCGCACTGTTGATGCGCGTGGTTCCTACGTCATGCCTGGCTTTGTGCAGCCCCATGTGCACCTCTGCCAGACACTCTTTCGCGGGCTCGCAGAAGACCGCGCTCTGCTCCCATGGCTCGAGGAACGAATCTGGCCCCTCGAAGGTGCACACAGCGAGGCCTCGCTTCGTGCTTCGGCGCGTCTCGGCATCGGCGAGCTTCTGCTCGGAGGTACTACCACTTGCCTCGACATGGGCACCGTGCATCACAGCGATGTCCTGTTCGAAACCGCACGCGATCTCGGCATCGGCTACGTCGGCGGCAAGGCGATGATGGACGCAGGGCAGGGCGTTCCGCAGGGACTGCTCGAGAGCACCGACGAGAGTCTCGCCGTCTCGGTGGCGTTGGCCGGTCGGTGGCATGGCGCCGAAGGCGGGCGCTTGCGCTACGCCTTCGCCCCCCGGTTTGTGTTGTCGTGCACTGAGCGCCTGATGCGCGAGGCCGCACTTGCCGCACGAGAGAGCGGCTGCTTGCTGCACACCCACGCCTCAGAGAATCCTGGTGAGGTAGAGGCCGTGCGGGCTGCCCTCGGGAAAGACAATGCGGTGGCCCTGCACGAACTCGGCTACACCGGACCTGACGTCGTTCTCGCGCACGGAGTGTGGCTCAGCGAGGCCGAAGTCGAACTGCTATCGCGCACGAAGACCGGCATCGCACACTGCCCCAGCACCAACTTGAAGCTAGGCTCGGGCATCGCACGAATCCCGGAGCTCCTAAGGGCCGGCATCCCCGTGGGAATCGCCGCCGATGGGGCGGCCTGCAACAACCGCTTGAGCGCGTTTTCTGAGCTACGTCTCGCGGCGCTCCTCCCGAAGCTGCAGTATGGAGCTGCGGCCCTGCCGGCCGCCGATGCGCTGTGGCTCGCGACGCGTGGCGGCGCCAAGCTGCTCGGTCTCGACGGGGAGGTCGGGGTCTTGGCCGAGGGCGCGCGTGCCGATGTCATCGTGGTCGACGGACAGGCGCCGCACCTGCGTCCGCGCGCCGACCCCTACACCACCCTGGTCTACGCGGCTGAGGCCGGCGACGTTAGGCACGTCTTCGTCGAAGGCGAGTGGCTGGTCCGCTCCGGTGACCTGCTCCGGGTGGAACTCGGGGCGTTGCTCGACGATGCCGAACGAGAACTTTCCCTCCTGCGTGCACGGCTGCCCTAGAGGCTGGCAGAAGTGTAGGCGTGGGCGAAAGCTCCTCGCGAAAAGCCGCGCGCTTCGTGCTATTGCGCCTCCATGAGTTCTCCGCGGGGGATCCGTTTCGGCAAGTACACCCTCCTCAACCGCATCGCGGTGGGAGGCATGGCGGAAATTTTCCTCGCGCGCCAAGAGGGCCTCGAAGGGTTCGAGAAGACCATCTGCATCAAGCGCATCCGCCCCCACCTGTCGAGCCAGTCGAACTTCGTGCGGATGTTCTTGAACGAGGCGAAGCTCGCAGCGCAGCTGAATCACCCGAACATCGTCCAGATCTACGACCTCGGTCGCATCAACGATTCCTACTTCATCGCGATGGAGCACATCGGCGGCCGAGACATGAGCCGCATCGTTCCGAAAGCCGAGCGGGCGAATATTCCCTTCCCGATGATCTATGCCCTGCGCATCGCGTCGAGCGTGTGCCCGAGATCGCCGAGCGCGCGCGCCACGGCGGGATCACGGTTGCGCCGCTCCGCGATCTCCTGGAACAGCACCGCGCCCTGGAGCGGCTGGCGCAGGTCGTGGCTGGCCGCGGCCAGGACCCGCGG
>JBMTAX010000115.1:0-8005 GCA_049429145.1 Myxococcota bacterium | reverse complement strand
CTGTTGCCAGACCCTCCCCCCGTCGAGCAAAGCACGTCGGGGTCCCCCACCCAAGAACGCAGGCTGCGGCGAAAACCCGCTGAAACGGCTTTTCGCCTCAACCTCGTACCAGCCCGCACGAACAAGGGGGCGCTCCAGTTTGGGAGCCTCATCGCTCGGCGAGAGCACCAAAGACGGCATCTAGGCAGTCAGGGGGCGACAATGCGCCCAGGCGCTCCGTTCTCGCCACTCGCGGTGTGGCACCGATTACAGTCACCCGTGGATCCTTGGTGTTCTGCCATCTCTCGCGTGCGCCCTTCCCATGTGAGCCGCACCCGAAAGGTCTCGAAGGGAGGATTGAGCAGGCCAAAGTTCCCTGCCGTGTTCGTGGTAGTGGTGGCAATGATTTGATCGTCAACGTCGAGGATGTCGACGGTGACTCCCGGTACGCCGCGGCAATCGTCCTCGTCACGGAGGTCCGCCATCACCGTGCCCGCATAGCTGAATCGGGGAGCGTCATTGTCACCACTGTTGTAGTGGCACTCCACACATGCGACCCCTGGGTGCATCGAGAGGCCGGTCTCGTCTTCCTCCGGATACTGCCACCACTGACCTGTGGAGCAGCTCAACCCATCAGCGAAGTCCGGAGGGGTCTCTGCAAAGCGCGATGGCGGTGGCCCCACATCGACGTCGCCACCTGGCGAAATGTCGACGGGCGCGACCTCTCCAGGATCGACTCCCTCGCAAATCGATGTCGCGGCCCCCTCCTCGATCCAGCTTGCGATGAGCGAGAGTTCCTCCGCGGAGAGCGCAGCCTGGCCGGGAGGCATACGTTGGCCCTCCGTCGGTCCCTGCGTGCCCGCGACCTTCGGATAAAGAAAACTACCCTCCACATCCTCAGGAACGACAAATGTGCGGCCCTCGTAAACACTTGATGGCGACCCGACGAGCGCCGGGATCCCTTGCACCGTCAAGTCAGGAGCTCGTCTCTCGGTGCCGTGACAGCTGGCGCAACGTCGAGTCAGCAGTTCGCACATGGAGCCCGCCGTCACCACTTCGCCTTCGACCGGAGCGCCTGCATCCTCAGTGACGGAGGCAGAGGCGCATGACATCGGTGCGCCATCGTCGATCCAACGTCCGATCAACTCGATTTGCGTATCGGTCAGCGGTGACCCGAGGGGCATCCGGGCACCTTCGTTGTCGCGCGGACCCGCTAGCTTGCGGTACAGCAGACTTTCACTGCGGTTACCAGGAGTTAGCAGCGGAACGCCACCGTAAAGCTCGCTCGTCTGGTCCTCGAGAGCGGGGGGTGTTTGTAGCGCACTCAGCCGGAGGTCAGGGGCAGTCGACCCGCTGTGGCAACCGACGCAGTGAGGTTCAAAGATCTGGGAAGAGACATCACAAAGTGTGGGGCGCGCCACTAGCGGCGCATCGGCGCTGCGTTCTTTGCCCAACGGCTGGTCGTCGCATCCCGCCAGCGGCAAAGCCGCCCCCAAGCCAGACCCACCATTCTGGCCATTCCTACACTCCCTTGACCCCGGATCGACTGGCGCACGGCTATCATTTCGGCCCTCACCATCCGCTACCTCCCTAGCACGATGAGGTCAGTTCGTCCGCGCCAAGCCCGGTACGAAGTTGGCCTCTGTCCCGCACCCGTTCATGGGGGACGCGCTCAGTGGAGGGGGGACCAGGGTGTGAGGTCCAAGAGCATTGTTGGCAAGCAGGAAGCAGAGAGGGCGTGACGCCGTCTCTCGCTGCTCTATCAGGGTGAGGCCAAATCGACATTCGTTCCTTTGCGCACCCGGCTCGTTCTGCCGGAGGGTCTGTTGCCAGACCCTCCCCCCGTCGAGCAAAGCTCGTCCGGGGCCCCCACCCAAGAACGCAGGCAGGGCGAAAACCCGCTGAAGAGGCTTTTCGCCTCAGCCTGCTGCTATGGCGATACGGTGCAACTCTCGCAGCGCTGGGACTCTCCCGGCGAAACCGCTACAAGCCTCGTCATGAATCTCGTCGAAGCAGCTGTGCTCGGGTTGGTGCAGGGGGCGACCGAATACTTGCCAGTCTCGTCGAGCGGGCACCTCGTGCTCGTCCCCCATCTGTTCGGTTGGGAGAAAGCCCCCTTCGTGTACGACGTCCTCGTCCAAATGGGCACGTTGCTCGGGGTCATTGTGTATTACTGGCGAGAACTCGTTGTCGTCGCCAGTGCCATGTGGCGCGGCCTGCGGCGAAGGCAGCCTTTCGGGGAACGCGAGGCACGCTTCGGCTGGCTCGTGGGTCTTGCGACATTGCCCGCGGGCTTCGCGGGGGTTCTGCTCGGCGACCTCGTGGAGAGCGCATTTTCGTCCGCGAAGATGACGATGGGGTTTTTGCTCGTCACCGCCGCTTTGCTCGCCCTGGGTGAACGCTTCGGCAAGCGACGGCGCGACGGAGACGCTCTCGGCACCCGTGACGCCGTCCTCATTGGCCTCGCCCAGGCGGGTGCGCTGTTTCCGGGGGTGAGTCGTTCGGGCAGTACCATCGCTGCGGGAATGCTGCTTGGCGTCGATCGACCCGGCGCTGCGCGGTTCTCGTTTTTGATGAGCATCCCGATCATGGTGGGGGCGGGGGCCCTCGCTTCGCGCGAACTGCTCGACGACCCTGCACTCCTTGCGCAGCATGGCGCGGGCATTGCCCTCGGATTCCTCACCGCCGCCATCAGTGGGTACATCGTCATCCGCTGGTTTCTCGGCTTCTTGCGCACGCGCAGCCTCTACTGGTTCGCCGCCTATTGCGCGCTCGTTGGGGTCACTGGGCTCGTCATGGAATCCCTACGAGGGGCCTAAGCGCCCGAGCAGTCCGCCCTCGAGCTCTTCCTCGCAAAAAGACGAAAGCCGCCCGACGGGGACGGCTCTCGTCGATGAGACTCGTCGTCGAGGATCAGGCGAGAGCGCCGCCCGCAGGGGCGCTGCGGCCCTTCTTCCCCGAGGCCTGCCCGTTCTTGCCCGCGCGACCGACGGCGTCTTTCAGGGCTTCCACCATGTCCGTCTTCTCCCACGTGAAGCCAGGGCCGGTGCGGCCGAAGTGTCCGTAGGCCGCCGTCTCCTCGTACACGGGCCGCAGCAGCTGCAGGTGTTCGATGAGCGCCCGCGGCTTCAGCGGGAACAGCTGGCGCACGGCTTTCTCGATGACCGTGCGCTCCAGCGAAGAGGTGCCGAACGTCTCCACGTAGACACTCACAGGCTCTGCGACGCCGATGGCATAGGCGAGCTGCACCTCACAGCGACGAGCAAGCCCCGCGGCGACGATGTTCTTCGCGACGTAGCGGGCCATGTACGCAGCCGAGCGGTCGACCTTCGACGGGTCTTTGCCCGAGAAGGCACCGCCGCCGTGACGTCCCATACCACCGTAGGTGTCGACGATGATCTTGCGTCCAGTGACACCGGCGTCGCCCATAGGGCCACCGGTCACAAAGCGACCCGTAGGGTTGATGTGCAGCTTGAGCTTCTTGCTGACCATCTTTTCCGGGAGGACCTTATAGATCACCTCGTCGAGAATCCCCTCGCGCAGCTCTTTGTTCTTCACGTCGGGGGCGTGCTGCGTCGACAGCACCACGGTATCGACAAACGCGGGCTCACCGTTCTCGTACGCGATGGTGACCTGGCTTTTGCCGTCGGGGCGAACCCAAGGCAGCACGCCCTTCTTGCGCACTTCCGAGAGGCGCTTCGTCAGGCGGTGCGCGTAGGCGATGGGCATGGGCATGAGCTCGCGCGTTTCGTCACACGCAAAGCCGAACATCAGGCCTTGGTCGCCGGCACCCATGTCCTTGCTGCTCTTCTTGCCTTCGGCGTTGTCGACGCCACGGGCGATGTCCAGAGATTGCTCTTCAATGGCGCTCATGACCCCGCAGGTCGTGCCGTCGAAGCCCATGTCACTCGACGTGTAACCGATGCGGTTGATGGTGCGGCGCACAATGGCCGGCACATCGATCCAGCCGCTGGTGCGGATCTCGCCAGCGACGATGCATAGCCCTGTCTTGAACAGGGTTTCGACGGCACAGCGGATCTCAGCCGGCTCGTCTTCTTCGACCTGTAGCAGCGCGTCGAGGATTGCATCGGAGACCTGATCCGCCATCTTGTCAGGGTGACCCTCGGTGACGGACTCGCTGGTGAAGAGATAGGTCTGGCTCATTCGCACTTTTCTTTCTGGCCCTCGCTCTGGTGGGGCCCTCGTCGTCCACGAGCGCCTATGGCGTAGGTCGGCGCCGGTTGCGTGTCAACGTAGCGATACTCGTGACGATGGCTTCAGGGGAACTTCTTCAAGGGGCGTCCGCCGGAAAAGCGCGGGAAAGGCCGCCGTCCCCGTTGACGAGTCGGCGTTAGCGACCATACACATGCCCCGTCTGGAGACGCTTCGGCGGCTCTCGACGTTTGGTGAGGACAGCTGGCCGAGCTGGCTGAAGGCGCCTGACTCGAAATCAGGTATGGGTTAACAGCCCATCGGGGGTTCGAATCCCTCGCTGTCCGCCAATCTTCTCTCCTGCCGAGGAATGCAACGAACGAGGAACGAGCAGAAAAGAGAAGAGTCACCCGTGGAGAGGTGACCGAGTGGCTGAAGGTGCACGACTGGAAATCGTGTTTCAGGGAAACCTGAACGAGGGTTCGAATCCCTCTCTCTCCGCCAGCCGCCGTACAACCGCAACGCCCGAACTCCGCCAGGCCCGGAAGGGAGCAACGGTAGGGTCCCCTGCGGTGTGTGCGGCGGTCTTTTTTTGTCCCCACGATCGGCGGCCGTTTCGCCCTTCGGGCCAGCGACGACACACCCGTGGGTCTTGTCGCCTACCCGCAGTGAAGACTGTCTTTCGCGTCAGGCCGCGAGGCGGGGCGCCAGGGCGGCCTCTTCCGATGGTGTCGTCGCCCCCGTATTGCCAAGCCGCATCAACTCCCGGGCGTGAGAGCGCACACCTGCGAGGAACGAGGGGTGGTCGTAGTAGGGCAACCCGAACTCCCGTGCCGTTTGCGCGACGATGGGCGCGATGGCGGGGTAGTGCACGTGGCACACCTTGGGGAACAGATGGTGCTCGACCTGGTAGTTCAGGCCCCCGCAGATGAACTGGGCTGCGCGGCTCCCCGGTGAGAAGTTGGCCGTGGTCCGTAGCTGATGCGCGGCCCAGGAGTCTGCCATCGAACCGTCCGATGCGGGCAGGGGCATGGTGGGCCCTTCGACGACGTGGGCGAGCTGAAAGACGATGGAGAGGGTGAAGCCCGCCACGAACTGCAGCCCCAGATAACCGATCAACAGTTGCCACCACTCGAAACGCTGCATCGTCAATAAGGGCACCACAACGAGCAAACCGACGTGGAGCACCTTCGCCGCAATGACATTGAGCCATCCTTCGAGGCCGATGCGTTTGCCGGTCCGGGGGTCACGGCGGAGGGCTTGCTCGAAGTCTTTCGTGTAGACCCACAGGAGCCCTACGAAACAGTACAGGGGCCAAGCATAAAAGTGCTGCAGGCGGTGGTAGGCACGCAATTTCTGCCCCTCGTGGAAGCGGAGCAGCGGGCCGGGCTCAAGGTCACCGTCGTGGCCGGGGATATTTGTGTAAGTGTGGTGCACGACGTTGTGCGAGAGGGACCACGTGTAAGCGCTCGCGCCGATGAGCTGGAACGACCAGCCCACCACCCGGTTGATCCAAGGGCGCTCGCTATACGCCCCGTGGATGGCGTCATGGCCGACGTTGAAGCCGATGCAGGCGATGCAAAATCCCAGCGCCATGGAAAGCGCGAGGGAGGGGAGCGCACCCAGGTCACTGAAGATCACCCCCGCGTAGAGCGACACTGCAGCCCCGAGCCAGAAAATGCTCTTTGCGACCATCGCCGCAGTGGCGCGGCGGGAAAGGTCACGGCTCTGAAAGTATTCGTCGACGCGTCGCTTCAGCTCTGCGTGAAACCCTGCTCCTTGACGAGCGAAGCTCACTTTCGGCGTGTTCTCTCCTGAAACCCAGGTGCGGTAGCTCACCACAGCTCCTCTCGACGCAGGACGCCCCGCGCCCTTCGCAGCCCAATTACGCTTACTTCTTACCCATCGTTTGTCACCGCATGGTCCTGGTTCTGCTGGTTTCTCCCTGCAGATCTGACGACGCATAGCGTCGCAAGACTCCGCCGATGGGCCCTTGGCCTCCCTGCAAGAGCCGCTTACCCGACGAGAATCGCGGCACAACGCCGTGGTCTCCAAAGACCACCCCGCAAACAAAGCGGATGTCTGTCCGCCTGGGACGACGCTAGGCCGCCCTCTCTCGGTTGGTGCTGTGCTCCAGCCTCTGCACCCGAACGTCGCCGACAGGGGTGAAACGCCGGAACTCTTGCGCGAGCAAGGCAGGTTCGGCGAGCCATCGTTGGGAGGTGAGGCTTCCCGTACGAGAGTTGTGCAATGCCAGTAACTCCCTCAGCAACACGAGGTCCTCTTCTTCGAGGGGGAGCGCCCGCAGGAAGTCTCGGTTGACGAAACGCTCGTTCGAACTCCTCGTGAACAGCACTCCGCCGGTCATTCCGGAGCCCAGGTTATGGGAGGTCTCACCGAGAATGACGACGGTGCCGCCTGTCATGTAGCCGCAGCCGTGCATGCCGACGCCGTCGATCACGGCCGTGGCACCGCTGTTCCGTACGGCGAAGCGATCACCGGCAACCCCACTCACATAGAGATGACCACCTGTCGCGCCATAAAGCGCGCAATTCCCCAGGATCGCGCTCTTTTCCGCCGTGAAAGGCATCCCCTCTGGGGGGCGGATCGTCACGCGGCCGCCGCTCATTCCCTTGCACACCGAGTCGTTGGCCTCTCCGACGAGCGTGACGTCGAGCCCCCGCTCGAGGAAGACGCCGAACCCCTGCCCGGCGCTGCCCTCGAAGCGCAGCTCCACACTGCCCTCTGCTGGCCCCAAGGGAATCTCGGGTCCTGCAGGTTCCCCTCGGGCGAGGCGCGCCATGCGGGCCTTGTGCGTGCGCATGGCGAGCTGCCCGCTCAGGGTCGCGAGGACAGCACGATCCGTCGAACGCACCCGGTACACCAGGGAGCCGGTTGAGCCCTCTTCGAGGGTCCGCAACGCATCTGCCGTGACCTGAGCGTTCAGCGCGGTCACCGCCTGGGTGAAGGGGCTCGGTTGCTCTACAGCGGCGCCGTCGCTGGCTTCGCGCAGAAGCTCGTCGAGGCACAAAGAGCGCTCGGTGATGAGACGCGCATGTCGCAGGGCAGGCCTCAGAAAGCGGCTCTTGCCACGCAGCTCGTCGAGACTGCGCAAGCCGGCCGCAGCGAGGTGCTGACGCACGTCTTCGGCAACGTGAGTGAGGAGCGCCACGATGTCCTGTTTGTGTCCTCGGTACTTCGCGAGGTACCGCGGATCATGGGTCGCAATGCCGCGAGGACACGTGTTCTTCTCACACACGCGCGCCATGATGCAGCCCTCTGCGACGAGGAGCAGTTTCCCAAAACCTACCTCGTCGGCGCCGAGGGCGGTCGCGACGACGATGTCCTTGCCCGTCGTAATACCGCCATCAACGCGCAGCCGCGCACTGTCCCGGAGGCCACGCTCGGTGAGCTCACGATGTACTGCGACGAGACCGAGTTCCCATGGCAGCCCCGCATGCCGCATCGAAGACAGTGTCGCTGCGCCGGTGCCACCGTCGCCGCCAGAAATCTGCACGATGTCCGCACCCGCCTTCACGACGCCCGCAGCGATGGTGCCGATATTGACGCCGCTGACCAGCTTCACACAGACGCGTTTGCCGCTGTGGGTCTGCTTCAGCTCGAAGATCAACTGCTTCAGATCCTCGATGGAGTAGATGTCATGCAGGGGGGGGGGCGAGATGAGGTCAGTCCCGGGACGTGCGTAGCGCGCGCGAGCGATCTGCTCATCGACCTTGACGGCCATGAGCTGACCCCCTTCGCCGGGCTTCGCTCCCTGGGCAATCTTGATCTCGATCTCGTCCCCCGTAGCGAGGTACTCCGCAGTCACGCCAAAGCGTCCGCTCGCCACTTGTTTGGTGGTCGCCGTGGTGCC
>JBMTAX010000114.1:0-8009 GCA_049429145.1 Myxococcota bacterium | reverse complement strand
TCGTGAAAGATACAGGTATTGTCGAAGTCGAACAATGCGAGCAGGGGCTCCGCTGCACTACGCGACCGCCAGTGTTCGAGGTGGGCGACCAACGCGGCATGATTGTCAGGCGCCCAAGATCTCACATTCAACACGACGCATCTCCTGTGGTGCGCTCGACATGGCCACAACACCGCTGGGGGTGAATGCTATCTATTCAGTCGTTTCCGCGCTCAGCTCCGCGCCCCAAGGTGGGCCGCCAAGCGGAGCAGATCAGCGAAGACCCCGGCGGCGGTGACCTCGGGGCCTGCCCCGGGCCCCTGTACGATAAGTGGCTGCTCGCGATAGCGGTCGGTGGTGAATGCAAAGATATTGTCGCTGCCCTGCACGCGAGCGAATGCGTGACTTTGAGGGTAGGGTCGCAACGTCACATGAGCTCCCTGCTCCCTGTCGACGACACCGACGTACCGCAAGACACAATTGTGTGCCATGGCTTCTTGCAGTCTCGCCTGCATGAGCGAATCCTTTGTGGCCATGGCGGCCAAGAACTCATCGGGGTTGAGGCCGGTAGAGAACTCGGATGGCACAAGGCTCTCTACCTGCACCTCCCCTAACTCGAGCGGAAGCCCCATCTCCCGCGCGAGAATGACCACCTTGCGCGCGACATCCATGCCTGAGAGGTCGTCACGGGGGTCGGGCTCGGTATAGCCACGGTGCCGCGCATCGGCGACAAGGCCAGCAAATGAGTCATGTATCGTGAATGTATTGAAAAGGTAGCTCAGGGTACCGGAAAGGACTCCCTCAACACGGTGAATCCTATCTCCGGTCTGCATCAAGTCGCGGAGGGTTTTGATGACCGGCAGGCCTGCCCCAACCGTCGCTTCATAGAACCAGTGCGTTCCCCGCTGCCGCCCCATCTGGCGCAACCGCTGGTAGCGACCGACTTCGCCTGCACCGACCTTTTTGTTTGGCGTGATGACGTGGACACCTCTACCGATGGCATCTTCATAAAGGTCGCCGAGGTCGACAGCGGTACAATCGATTAGTACGTGGTGAGGCAAGTGCTCAGCGCAGAGATGCTCGAGAAGAGTGGGGAGATGTAATGGTCGATCTGCGGCGGCGAACTCATCTCGCCATGTCTGCAGATCGATATCATCATTGTGAAGCAACATGCGTGAGGAGTTGGCGATAGCGCGGACGCGAACGTCAATGTTGTATTCGCGCCGCAGGAGCTCCGCCTGTTGCTCGAGCTGCGCCAACAAGGCTTTTCCGATGAGTCCGGGCCCCAGCAATCCGACGGACAGCGTCTGCTCGGAGAGGTAAAATCCCGCATGGGCCGCTCGCAGTCCACGCGTCGCGTCTTTTTTGTCCACTACCAGCGAGATATTTCGCTCACTGGACCCTTGCGCCACCGCGAGAATGTTCACCCCGGCGCGGCCAAGGGCGGTCATCAGCCGACCGGCCACCCCCGGCGTATGGGCCATGCCGTCTCCGACAGCAGCGAGGATGGCGCACGAATTCCGTAGCTCGATCCCCTGCACTTGCCGTCGCAGAATCTCTCCAGCAAACGCCTGTTCCAAAATCGTGTGCGCGCTCTGCCCGTGTTCCTCCCGGACTGCGATACAAATGGAATGCTCGCTCGAAGCTTGCGCGATCAGAATGACGTTGATTCCGCGTTCCTTGAGCGCTCCGAAGACTCTTTCGGCAATACCGGGAACCCCCATCATACCGGTGCCTTCAATGTTGATCAGTGCAATCGCGTCTATCGTCGCGAAGCCCTTGACAGGTCTCTCCGTCGTGGATTGTAAGGTCGATGATCCGTCCAGAGCTCGCCCGATCCGCGTACCAGGGACCTCTGGTCGGAGGGTATTCTTGATATAGATAGGGATATCGCTCGCAATGGCAGGCCCCATTGTGGCGGGGTGCAATACTTTTGCGCCGAAATAAGCGAGTTCGATCGCTTCCGCGTAGGACATCTCGCGGGTGACGACTGCCTCCGGAACGCGCCGGGGATCTGCGCTCAAGACCCCATCTACGTCGGTCCAAATGATCAAACGTGTAGCGCCGAGCAAATTGGCAAAAATGGCCGCAGAGTGGTCACTGCCATTGCGCTTGAGCGTCGTCGCAATCCCTTCGGGGGTGGATGCCACGTAGCCAGTGATGACCAGGGTGGCATTGTGCATTTCGCCCCATAAATCCCGAGCACGCGCTCGCGACTCCACCCATGCGACGTCCTGGGAACTCCCATTGGAGGACACCACCAGAAACTCTCGTGCATCCACGAAGCGCCCGCGGCCTCCCCGCGAATCGAGCAATGCCGCAAGCAAACGGGCCGACCACACTTCCCCATGACCTGCGACATACTCGAGGGCCTCCTCGGTAGCGCTGCGCATGAGGGAGATGCCGCGGCAGATATCCAAGATCGCCTGCCCCTCGGACTCAAGCGTCAACAAAAGGGACTCTCGTGTCTGTCCCGAGAGCAGCTCCTCGATCACCGCCCTGTGACGACCGAGTAGCGCCGCGTGATATGTCGGAAGACCCGGGTCTCTGGTCGAAGCGAGAGCGCAGAGCTGCAAGAGCCCATCGGTGACCCCGGCCATGGCCGAGACCACCACCGCCTTGGGACCCGACGATTGCAGCAACAAAGACGCAACGTGTTCGTAATGACGAGCCGAAGCGAGACTCGTGCCCCCGAACTTATGCAAACACAAGTCTTCTTGACCGCTCAAAGCTTCTCTCCCTGTTTCCGCAGCAAGCGTCTTCACTACGCAGGAGAGAGTAGCAGCTCCCTCTGGCGCGGTGCGGCATTTCCAGGTGCGGGGACTTGGACCGTCG
The DNA here is from genome assembly GCA_049429145.1 of Myxococcota bacterium. GTDB lineage: Bacteria > Myxococcota > UBA727 > UBA727 > CAYLZW01 > JBMTAX01. The sequence continues at coordinate 5,195 of JBMTAX010000114.1, read as the reverse complement.
AGAGGGGCGAGGGCGGATTGTCCCCCACCTGCCCCCAGGCCGACCGACCCGGACTCAGGAAGCCTTGGTCCTCGATGAAGGACTTGTGCCTGTTTCAGAGGCAGAGGGCATCGACGCGCTACTGAGACGCGAGAGCTGCTCTTCGAGCCTGCGCTGTTCGCGGTCACCGGCCAAGATACGCCAAACCAGGGTCAGAATACCCCCAGCCACGACCACACCGACACTAATCGCGATCACTGTCTCCATCATGACCTGCTCCCACGGGAGTCATTCCAACACAAGCCGCCCCGCGCCTATGTGTTGGCCCAGCGAGGCGAGGCCGAAGCCATGGAGGACATAGCGCGTCGGGGTCGCGGTGCCTACCCACCGAAACGTCACGGGAACGTCACAGTGCGCACGTTGAAGAGCCCATGAGCCCGCGCTAACCGCCAAGCATGGCTGGGTTGGTACTCATTGTCGATGACGAGCTCGATCTGGTGCAGTCGCTCTCTTATTCCCTGGAGAAAGAAGGGTTCGAGACGCGGGCCGCATACACGGGAGAAGCCGCGTTGCAGGTCGCGCAGGAGGTACCCCAACCGGAGCTCATCCTGCTGGACCTCATGCTGCCTGGCATCGGTGGTCTCGAGGTGTGCCGGGAGCTCAAGCGTCGGGCCGAGACGCGCACGATCCCCATCATCATGCTCACGGCGCGCGGCGAAGAGATTGACCGTGTGGTGGGCTTCGAGGTGGGGGCCGACGATTACGTCGTGAAGCCATTCTCCACCCGAGAGCTCGTATTGCGTGCGAAGGCGGTGATTCGTCGTCATGAGAAGCCGGAGGAACGCACTCCCCAGCACCGCTTCGGTCGGCTGCGAATCGATACAGAGGCCCATCAGGTATGGGTAGACGGTGAGGAGCGGGCTCTGACGACCCTGGAGCTCCGCCTTCTCGACACTCTGCTCTCTCGTAAAGGGAGAGTGCAATCGAGGGATGTACTGCTAGCAGATGTCTGGGGTATCACCGCAGACGTGACGACCAGAACCGTAGATACCCACGTGAAGCGTTTACGAGAGAAGCTTGGCGTAGCGGGCGATTATATCGAGACGGTACGCGGCAGTGGGTATCGATTTGCGACCCAGCCGAGAGATGATTCGTGAGCCTCGGATTTCGCGGGCGGCTGATTCTTGTCTCCGTCACACTGATCGCTTGCGTCGGACTCTGCAGCCTCGCCTACCTGGAGATGAGCCTCCGCGAGGTTCTGATCGCCAATGTAGAGCGTGAGTTACTCAGGCATGCAAGCGGCTTTCGCGCATCGCTGCGACTGACATCAAGGAGCATGGACGACGGGGATCGACTCGCAAAGGAGATGGGACGGGACCTGGGCGTACGACTCAGCCTCATCGCTGGCAACGGTCAGGTGGTCGCCGATTCCGATGTGCCGAGTGACCAACTCGCCGCTGTTGAGAATCATGCGAGCCGACCTGAAGTAAGGGTTGCCCTTGCCGGAAGTGCAGGAGTCAGTCGACGATTGTCGAGCACGGTAGACACCGAACTTCTGTACGTGGCCATCCCATTCGACCGTGAGGAAGAGCGCTGGGTCGTGCGGGCTGCGATGCCCCTCGCCCACGTCGATGAACTCGTGGGGACTTTGCGTCTCGTGCTCGGCGCGGGCGGCGTCATCGGGCTTGTCGCTGCGATTTTTATGTCGAGCCTCGCCTCGCACCTCTTCACGCGCACATTGCGAGAACTGGCGCAACGCGCGAGTCGCCTTGCCGAAGGCATCGGCCGGCGGCCGCTCGTCGCTGATTCCAATGACGAAATGAAGGTCCTCGAAGGCTCGGTCAACCGACTTGCAGAAGAGGTGAAGGCATCTGTGGATGCTCTTGCAGAGGAGCATGAGCTTCTGGCAAGCATCCTCGATGCAATGCAAGAAGGGGTAGTCGCCATCGACCCACTAGGCAGGGTGAAAGCAGCCAATCCTGCAGCAGTTCACCTTCTCCAGCGCAGCACCACATTGGCGCAAACCCCTCTCGAGCAGCTTTTGCCGTCAACAGAGCTGCTCGAAGCGATACGAGGAAGCAGGAGCTGTGACGAGGTCGAGCTCGAGCTTCCCGGCGAGGTCCCCCGTCGGGTGCTCGCCCGCCTTGGTGCCCTGCAGGCCAATGGCGGTACGGTCGTCGTGCTACACGATGTGACCGAGGTGAGGAGGCTCGAAGCCATACGATCCGATTTCGTTGCGAATGTATCCCATGAACTTCGAACCCCCGTCACCATCATTCGAGCGAACGCTGAGGCCCTCGGTGACGGAGCGCTCCAAGACAGGGAACGGGGCCCTCGATTTGTGGAGGCCCTCATACGTAACGCAGAACGTCTCTCGGCGCTCGTCAGTGACCTCCTCGACCTCGCCCGCATTGAATCCGGTCATTTCATCGCACGCAGTGGGCGCATCGACCTCCGGGATTTCTTTGAGCGCATCTCGAGCACGCTGGATGCCGCGGCACAGAACCGAAACCAAACCCTAATGATGGAACTCGAGAGCCCAATCGCTGTCGCAGCGGACGAGAAGGCCCTTGAGCAGGTATTGGTAAATCTGGTCGAGAATGCGGTCAAATACACCCCGCCCGGGGGGCAGATTGTATGTGCCGCGAGAGCGACAGCAGGACGCGTCACCATAGAAGTGCGAGATAACGGTCCAGGCATTGCGCCAGAGCACCGGTCTCGTATCTTCGAACGATTCTATCGTGTGGACACTGGTCGTGCACGAGAGATGGGTGGCACGGGACTCGGGCTTGCCATCGTCAAGCATCTGGTGCAGGGAATGGGGGGACACATTGGCGTCTACCCCAATCAACCGCATGGAAGTATCTTCCGCTTCGACCTGTCAGAGGCCCTAGACGGCTTCCCCGACGAAAATACCGCGGAGGACGCGTTCCTAGATCAGGGAGCGAATTCAATTCGGTAGACGTACCGCATCATCAATCGACAGATTTCGTCAACTCGCGCACCGGCATCACGCCGGGGAACGTACGGTTCTACTTGCCCCGCTAGCCACGACTGGCGATTCCATCGGAACGGCAACGAAACGAGGGTTGACCTCGTGCATGAATCAGAGGTCCCAGGTCAGACTCAGGGAGAAGGCTTGCCCTTTGCGAAGGGAAGCGACCTGCTTGTCGCCCTGCTGGTAGCGAACCTCGGCATCCAATAAATTCTGGGCCTTTGCTCCGAGGGAAAAACCATTTCCGAGTCGCTGTGAAAATACAACATCTACAGAATGAACCGGCTGCTCATAGACGTCCGGGGCCCCTTGAGCACCTACTTCGCTGATGCGAGGCCCGAAGACATTGTACAGAAGAATGAGCTTCGCGCCGAGGTCATCGTCGTCGACACCCCCTTGCAGGTTTCCGACCCACGGTGACTGTCCCTGCAACGCTCGCTCCTTGGACGTCTGCACGCCGTCAGACGGCACCTGCACACGCGAGTAGATCAAGGCGGCATTCCCCCCGACGAACCAAGAGGCGAGCGCCGAATGGAGCCAGCCGAGTTCGGTGCGACCCTCGACCTCGAGGCCGGTGTTATCCGCCGCTTCGGCGTTGGCGAAGGTGACCGATTGCTGGGCACTCAGCACCACCACTTGTTCGATGGGCCGGTCAAAGTGTTTGTAAAAGAGCGCCGTGGAGAGCGTCGTTCCGCTTGCGGGGTACCACTCCCAGCGCACGTCAGCAGCGGAGATCAGAGACCGCTCGAGGTCAGGATTCCCGAAGATCTGACGCCCCCCAGTGACATCGTTGAAGGTGGCGGGACTCAACTCTCGGAAGTCTGGGCGAGAAACGGTCAATGAGCCGCCGAGGCGCAGCTGCATTTCGAGAGGCAGCTGCAGGCTAAGGGTCGCTGCAGGCAGCACATCCGTGGTCTCGAGGGTGGCATCCACCGGGATTTGGTCTGGATTGAAGAGCTCGTAGGTGCTGACCCGCTGCTGCGCATATTCAATCCTCACCCCTCCATCGAGACGCACGCCGGTCCACAGGGGTAGGTCGAGGTGTGCAAAGGTACCTGCGGTAGTCTGGCTTGCGCTATAGTTATCGGTCTGCCGAGTGATCTCCTCGAATTGGAATCCCTCGGGGCCAATGGTCTCCTTGGTGAACACCTGAGAGGCAGGTCGAGACAGCACATCGCTGTTCCCGCTCAGGGGTCCCTTGTGCATGAATTTATAGCGTCGCGTATCGACGGTGCGGTCACGACGACTCGCCTTGGCCCCGACATGCCATTCCGCCTTTTCTCCATTCCACTGGAGGAAAGGCATCCCTAACGAGACGCCGAGGTCATGGCTATGCTCGAGGAGGTCGGAGAACAAGCGTTGATTCCCCTCGGGGCGGTCCGAGAGGAGCCAGCGGTCGGTACCAGGCTCATTGTCGTACCGCACTTCGCGCCTGTCAGGCTCACCTCGAAGCGCAAGCGCATAGGTGTACGTCCAATCGAGGGCCAGATCTCCAAGTTGCGACCATTTGTGCCTGCCCAACAGTTGCTGCGCCACCAGCGTTCTCTCAACCCAGCGAAGTCGCTCCACCCGAATGGGGGCACCTACATCTCGGTTGAGCCCTTCGTAGATTCGTGCTTCATCGTCACTCATCCGCCCGACGAACGTCATGGCGCCAAGCTCGACCCCCTGCCCTGCCTTGCCTCCCAATATCAAGAGCGCGTTGGTGTCCATTTCCTTGACCCCGCTCTCAAAAGCGTAGCTGTGGGCGAGCTCCAGCGCGCCACCTTGTCCGAGCAAGTAATAGGAACGTTCCTCGAGCAAGCGCCGTTGACGACGTGACCATCCACCGCCGAATCGATACCCAAGGTCCCAGTTGCCGAGTGAAAAGCGGTCACCGATTTCAAAATCGAACCCACCATCGGGCAAGTACATGCTGCGCTCGAGCCCGCCGGCTGGCGCCATCTGCTCACCGAGGCGTTCCAGTTCTTCCGCCGAGTAGCCTCGACTCGAGAATCGATCGCCTTCGAGCAGAGGCTCCCCGTCGGACGCTGCCTGTACGTCGGAGGGCAAAGCACGTGCACCGCCATCAAATCCAGTGACATCGAGCGGACCGCCGGCGTAGCCAAGGCCCTCCGTGAAGGTGGACCCTAGCGCTCCTCCCATCTTCAACCCGACGCTGACCACTCTCTCCTCAGGGATGCCTCGTGTCCTCATCTCGACCGTGCCACCACCGAATTCG
>JBMTAX010000113.1:0-8014 GCA_049429145.1 Myxococcota bacterium | reverse complement strand
GGACGCGTTCGCTATCGGCGAGCGTCCAGCGGGTGGTAGCCCGCGCCACGGTAGACCGCATGCGCAGCCTCAGACCCCCACGCCCCTCCTCGACGTGGCCTGCGCGCGCAACGACATAACCGCACACATCAGCCGGCCCACCACAGGACTGGCAGGGGACTTTCGTGCTCTCGATGGTCCAACCTTCTTCAGATTGAAGATGCCCGGCGGCGGCCTCGCGCAGTGCGGAAAGGGTGTGTTCGGGGACAAGAAACCGGAGCACCCCTCCACCACAGCCGTCGACGCGTTCTTCCTGCAAAACCGGCCGCTCACTACAGCGAGCGGCCGGAGTTGGGCTCGCACAGCCCAGCGGCGCGAGCGACGCAAGCGCGAGTGCGCGAAGACAAATCACGCAGCGCGGTACTTGGTTCCGCGTGCCTTACCGCTCTTCTTGAGGCGCTTCGCGTCGAGGAGACGACGGGCGGGGAATTTGAGCTCCTTGGAATCGATTCCGAGAGCCACGGCCAACTCCTCGAGACGGCGCCCGCCCTGCTTCTTGACCTCACGATACAGACGCTCATCGAGCTCACTATCGGCCTCAGAGGCCTTCGCCGTCGCCTTCTTCGGAGCGGCATCGGCTTTCTTGGCTCCCCTCTTCGCAGCCTTCGCAGGCGAGACCTTGGCGGAAGCAGTGCCATTGGCCGAGGCGTGAGCGGCAGCAGCGACGGCGTCTTGCGCGGCCTGCGCGAGCAGCTTGCTGATGTCCACGGTGAAAGCGTCGATGCGAGCCTTGATCTGGCTTTGGATATCTTGGGTCATTGCGTCCTCTGGGTCCCTTCGGTGTCAAAACAGTGGGGACCGTTTCCGGTGTAGCAGATTCACTCTAGACGAGGCGAGTGACAAATCGAAAGAAATTCCATTTCAATCGATTTTCAGGGGCCACCGGTGGAATGCCTTCTCGTTGCGAATGTTTCATTTGCAGCCTTTGGTGGGGCGCGGCGCTACCAACACTCCATTTCGTTGGGTCCTCTGCCGCCGGCATGACCGAGGGGAAATGGTCGGTACAACGTGCAGACCAAAGGAGGAGATTCACCAAGGAACGCCATGCGCGAACGGCTATCGCTTCGCGTCGAGGGCGTGCTCATCCCCCCTCGGTTTTATGGACGGGGAAGGCCGGAGGAGGAAGGTGTGGGCGGCGCCGCCAAAAATGAAAAACCCCTGGAGCCCAGGGGTTTTCGAAAGTTGACCTTGGATTGGTGGAGCCAGTGGGGATCGAACCCACGACCTCAGGCTTGCAAAGCCCGCGCTCTCCCAGCTGAGCTATGACCCCAACGTGGGAAGGTTCTGACGCCCTCTACGTCATCTGGCAAGAGGGCAATCACAAAATGGTCCCGTTGGGGCGACCTGTGCGCGCGGTCGGCCCGGCGTTGGCTGCTGGCTTGCAGTCTTCGTGAGAAACCCTCGCTTGGGCTGTGCAAATGAGACACGTCGAGGCATCGCCAACCCGCGTTCTGCTGGTCGAAGACGACCCCGACCTTCGAGAGTCGCTGGCTTTCTTGCTGGAGGACGAGGGGTATCTCGTTTTGACGGCCCGGGACGGTCGGCAAGCGCTCCGGCTACACCAGCGCCATCACGCCGACGTGGTAGTCAGCGATGTCGTGATGCCCCTCATGGGCGGTCTTGAACTGCTGGCATCCCTGCGTGAGGCAAAAGATGACACCCCCCTCCTATTGATGTCGTCCTTCGCCGCTTACCTGGAGAAAGGCCGTGCCGCAGGGGCCGCTGCCACCCTACATAAGCCATTTGACGTCGAGGAGCTTCTCGGCGCGGTCAAATCTTCGTTGCATCAAGTCTGGACCCCATCGGCGCCCATCACCACCGGCCATGAAGTTTGGGAAGAAGAGCGCCTTCGCGCCATAGAACGACTTCAGCTAGAGGAATGGCAGGAACACCCTGCGCTCGATGCCTTACTGGAGGACCTACGTCGCTATCTCAACGCCCCCGTAGCCCTCTTCTCGCTCGTCACGCGCACGGAGCAGCGATGGGCGGTGAGGGCGGGGGACTGGCAACGATTGAGTCCTACGGCGCGCGGTCCCCGAGAAGACTCTTTCTGCCGTCACGCCGTAGAATCGACCTCGCCCTTGTTGGTGCAGGACGCCCAGCAAGATGCTGTGTTTCGCCAAAACCCCATCGTCTGTACGAAGGGACTGCAGTTCTACGCGGGGGTCCCGGTGCATGTATACGCAGGCCTCCCGGTGGGTTCACTCTGCGTACTAGGGTTCTCCCCGCGTACTCTCCATCACGTCGAGCTTGGTGTGTTGCAGGCATTCGGGAAAGCCCTCGAAGGGGCACTGGAACGCCGGGCCGTAGAGCTTGGCGCTGACCAAAATGGTGCTTGGCCTGGCCATGCTCGATATTTCGATTCGGAATGGGGCCTGTTAGGCGGCGCTGCGCTGCAGGACCTTGCGCGCCTGCACAACCGAAGGCCTGATAAGAGCGGACGAGGCAACCATTGCGTTTTGCTCCGTCCTCCCCCTGAGACATTGGCCACCCTCATACCGAGACTCCGAACCGAGCGCGGTCTTTTGGTCCGTCTGCAGGAGTCACTGATGGCATGGTTAGCTCTGGATACCTCGAGAGGTGTCGTGGCTGAGCTATGTGAACACCTTTGCGGCCCGGGTTGCGATTATGTGATCGGGACATTCGATGGTCGTCCGGAGTCGGCGCCCGAGCTCCTCACGTCGCTGGAACTCAACCTTCCTCGCCAGCCCGGATGAGGCCCTCAGCCTCACAAGGGTGGGCCCCAGGAGGGGTGCCAGGGCTCGCCCTGCCATTGCCGAAGCTCCTCATCAAGCTGATCCGCCAACCATTGCATGGTCATGGCAAGATCGCGGGTAGTTACAAAGTGGGTGCGCGCGCGCTCTGCCCATGACCCATCACGCAGGGTAGCGGTGAGCGCGTAGAGCAGGTCGCCTACGTCGAGTCGAATGCCTACCGGAACCAACGCGGTCACGAGTGCTGTGAGCAACTCCTTCGCCGCGATCACCTCCCCATCGTCATCCACCAACAGTTCCGCGTCGAGGCCGTAGCGAGATGCACGAAAGGCATTCTCCCGCTCGAGCCACGGCGGCAGCGGACAAGGCAGATGGCCGAGCACAACAGGGTCGTGCTCCAACACGGCCACCATCAGGCAATGGACCAGGGCAGCCAGTGCGAGGGAAGCCTCTATGGTGGGCTGGGCGTCACAAATGCGTAGCTCGAGGGTGCCGTAGTCGGGTCGGGGGCGGAGGTCCCAGTGAACGTCTCGGAATTCAAATCCGATCCCCGCTCTCTCCACTACATCCATGACCCTTCTGAAATCCCCACCCGCCCTCATCTCGGGCGCGGGTCCGTAGTTGGGGGTCATGGCGAGGAGCCGCTGACGAAACGAAGAGAATCCGGTGTCGTGTCCATCCCAGAAGGGACTCGACGACGACAGTGCGAGCAGGGCAGGCACCACCCCACGCAGAGTGAACATCACCCGTAGCGTCTCCTCCAGACTGGGCATCCCCACGTGCACGTGAAGCGAGCAAGTGGCCTGGAGGCGGCGTGACATGAACATGCCAGTCCGAGAAACGCGTAAATAGCGCTCTGAGGGCGTCACCTCCCGGAGACCGCTGGCGAGGCCATGGGTACCCGTACCGCAAAGCCGAAGACCGAGTTCCTCACAGCGTCGTCGCACCCGGCTGACACGCGCCAAGAGGGGCTGGCGAAGATCGCGCACGCTGCGTCCAGGACCGGCGGTCGTCTCCACGGTGCACTGCAGCAGCTCCGGCTTGATGTGCGGGTCTTCGCTAAATGAAGAGACAACGCTGAGGCCAGCGTCGGCCAATGTCCCGTCTTCTGCATGGAGAAAATGCCATTCGAGCTCCATCCCCACCGTGGGAGGTGAAGAGGCGAATCCGAAGCGCATAGACCTACCCCTTGAATGCGAAGAGCGCACGCCTCGCGACCTGCTCAAAGTAGGCAGCCCCCACGGGCAGAGCATCCTCATCAATGGTGAAGCACGGACTATGGAGCGGCACATACTCCCAGTCTGGTCGTCGAGCGCCGATGCGCACATAACAACCCGGGACTTGCTGCAAATAGAGAGAGAAGTCTTCGGAGCCGAGACTTGGAGGCTCTGACGTCAGCAATGAACTGTGGCCGAAGACCTCCCGGACGACGTCAGCGGCCAAGGCGGACTCGCGGCTGGTATTGACGACAGGAGGGTTCCCGCCATGAATCTCTATTTCGACGCCCGCGTCATGCAAGACCGCCGCGGCTTTCGCGATACGCTGCAATCCCTCATGCAGATGGATCCTGGCATCGCTCGTCGAGGTACGAACGCTTCCTTCTAGAGTGGCTTCCCCTGCGATGACATTGGCGGCGGTACCTGCCTTCACTTGGTTGATGCTGATGACCGCGGGATGCAGAGGATTCAAACGGCGAGAGAGGGTCTGCACTCCGTGAATCAAGAAGCCGGCGATGCTCACGGCATCGATGGCTTCATGAGGCCGCGCCGCATGACCCGCTTTGCCGGTAACTCGCACCGAGAATCGATCCGACTGGGAGGTCACAACCCCTGATGTCACCATCAAATGACCGGAGACGTAGGAATGGGTGACGTGGCCACCAAAGATAGCGGCTACCCCGTCGAGCGCACCTGCCTCGATCATGCACCGAGCACCCTGGCCTCGCTCCTCGGCGGGCTGAAACAGGATGACGACGGTACCTGCGGGTGGGTCGGCCTGCAGAAGTCGCGCTGCACCGAGGACCATGGCCATATGGGCATCATGTCCGCAGGCGTGCACAACGCCAGGGTGAACCGAGCGGAAGGGCAGGCCCGTCAGCTCATTGCCTGGCAATGCGTCCATATCGGCGCGCAAGGCCACCACCGGCCCTGTGTGATCGCCGCGAACCAGGGCGATGATTCCCGTGCTGTCCTTGGCTTGGCGAAAGGGCAGCCCGAGGGAAGACAGCTCCTTGCGCAGAAATGTAGAGGTCTCAAATTCGGCGAAGGCGAGTTCTGGGATGCGGTGCAAAGAACGCCTTACCTCGCTCAGCCACGGTGCGATCTCCTGGGCACGAACGAGTGCAGCATGCATAGGACTCATCTAACCGTTTGCAGGGCGAACGCAGGTGTCTCGTCATCGATCTTGTCGTCAACGTGGCTGAGGCGCAGCTTCCCCCGGCGTCGACTTCAAAGGGGTATTCTCGTGGATCGAGATCCGATGGCGAACAGTGTCGAGCACCACGACACGTTCCCGCCACAGTGCATTGCCGAGCATCCCGCTCATGCGGAACACCCGTCCGTCGAGAAGTGGTGTGATGAGTCCCTCTTGCGGGGGCATCGATGCGGACCCGAGCTGCACGATCAGCGGGGGAGTCTTACGCAGCTCTCGGGACTGCTGGGCACCATAGAGCACGGCACCTGCACTTTGTGACGACGACCGAACTTGCTGGAGGCCGCTCGCATAGTCCTCAGAGACAGCAAATCCCTGATCCATCCCGGTGTCGAAACTGAAGAGAGCCATGGGCCCTTCACCGACCCGCGCCTCGACCACGAGGTCGAAGCCCGCGTGTAGGTAGGGCAAGACCAGGCCGTTCGGCCGGGCAGCTGCGTTCTCTTCGAGGAGTGTCAGCTGATGCGAGGGGAAATCCAGCTCGACCACCAATCCCTGCAGATCTCGATGTGGCGCCAGGATAATATCGATCCCATTCTCTTCGAGCCCCGGCACGTCGAGGACCAAGACCGGCACCGTGGTGAGCTGTGTTTTGTCGAGCCACAACTCCGGTAAAATCGCGAGATGCGCCGAGGCCACCCCGCTGCCCGCCACCACACCGATGGGGAATGAACGGCGCGATAAGGCGAGGCCTAGCTCCTTGGCGAGTCGGGTGGAGACGACGGTTTGGCTTGCGCCCGTATCGACGATGACACCGGTATGGCGTTGCCCAACGCGCCCAAGCACCAACGGGAAGGGTGCTCCCTGTGCCATGCGCAGCTTTGTCGGTCCGTGGCGTTGCACTGCGCCACGCACCACCCGGGCCGCGTAGAATTCCTCATCGACGCACGCACGACCTGTGGGGTCTCCCCTGGCGCACAGTGCCTTGGCTGCCGCGGCGCTGCGCTGCGGATCCCGCCGAGCGTGAGCCAACAACCACGCAAGCTCCGCCTCGGTATGCGTGCCGCGCGGGAGCCCCTCGTAGATCGCCTCTGCCTCCGCGATACGGTGACGAGCGAGCAGGACCGACGCTTCGAGAAACCGAGCCTCCTCGTCGTCACGTGCCGGTAGCTTGGCCGCTGCAACGAAATCTCCTCGCTTGATGGCGGCTGCGCGAGGCGAGATCTCCTCGGGCTTGATCTGAGCGTGGGCCACAACGGAGCTGAAGAACAAAAGGGTCGATGCGATTTTCCACATGGAGTGGGCTGTAGCGAACCGCCTCGGGCAAGACGCGATGCACTCATCCCAATTTTGGGATTTTGGTGCGTACGGACCGGACTCGTCGCTGCTTCGGAGTTGAAGCAGGGCGTATTACGCCACACCAATTCATTGTCGATGTCAATTTTGACACAACACAAATTCGCACAAATTGATTTAATCACCATGCACATTTAGCTCATCGAGGATAAGTGAAAGCAGCAGCTGAGGCCGGGGTCGTGCTGGTGAAGAAACGTCCCAGTGACGTGCTCCCTTCAGCCCACTGAAAGTAGGGAGGTCATGAGATGAAGAAGATCCACTTCGGGCTGCAGAGGCGGCTCACGCAGATCCTCGCTGGCGCGGCCAGCACATTCGCTCTCGGACTCTCGCTGCCCGCGGCGGCCGCGGAGGAAACAGCCGAGGCCGAAGAGACCAGAGGAGAAGAGGCTTCAGCAGAAGAACTAGAAGCTGAAGAAGGGAACATCGAGGCGCCCGCTGCAGAAAAGGTACCGGCGAGCCCCGCACAGAGCGGGATCCATCGCCGGGGGACCTATTCCATGGGCACGATCCAGGGAACCGTGAATGGTCTCGACTTCAACCGGGGCATCATTTCTCTCGCCAGTGGCGGTGGAAATGTCCAGTTGCGTGCGAGGCCGATGGACATCGCTAATTTGAACCCTGGTGACGTCGTAGCGCTGCAGTTTGCAAACTACCAAGGCGCCCTCTGGGTGGTGCCCGAAAAAGGTGCCGACATCGCACCGCAACATTTCGCTCAGTTCGGCACCCTGACCGGTACCGTCGACCAGGTGAACAAGGCGTTGGGCACCATCACGGTTCGAGGGCAGACCCTGCGCGCACACCCTGAGCAGCTTGAAGCGGTCATTCCGGGCCAATTTGTCAGCCTCGGATATGCCAACGTGTCGGGCACGAATTGGCTCGCGGGTGTGCAACCGGCGAGCGGAATGTAGCCGTGTCTCTGTGCGCCGCCCGGCACCTTGCCGGACGGCGCCCCTTCCGTGAACCGGCGCCCTCATTCGACAACATGACCGTGACGGCCGCTCCCATGAAAAGCGCGGAGTCTCTCGATATGCGCACTCACCTGCTCACTGTCGGTGCCTCTGCCCTTTTCGGGTCGCTGCTTCTCCTCACAGAGCCTTCGCCGAAATGCATCTTTCGTGAGGCAAGCGATGGCGAGGGGGGAGACGACGGGAACGGCCCCCGTGCACGGGGGACGCGCCTCCTCTCCCTGCAGGGGGAGGTCGCTGCCACCGACGCCAGCGCAGGCGTCCTCACGGTCCGCTTGGCAAGCGGAAGTGAAGAGGTGCACGGCACACCGTGGCAGGTCGAACGGCATCGGGTGGGTGACCAGGTGACTTTGACGCTGCGGCATTACGGAGACCAGAGGTGGCTGTGGCCGCTCACCATACGACCGCCTGTGATGCTTAATGTGCAAGGCACAATCACGGGACCGATTGAACGTATCGACGCAAACGCCGCAAGGGTTCGCTTGGGCGGCAAGGTCATTCTCGCTCACCCAGAGCAACTCCGGGCGTTCTCCTTGGCATTGAACGAGTGCACGGAGAAGGCTTTCTGTC
>JBMTAX010000112.1:0-8050 GCA_049429145.1 Myxococcota bacterium | reverse complement strand
CTGAGCGCGAGCAGCAGCGCAGGCACCTCGCGCCGCGCGACCGTCGACACACACAACCGCAGAATCCCCGTCAGGGCCACGAGCTCCCGCACGAGGCCTGGCGACGGGCGCGCGCAACTGCCCAGGAGACGCTCCATGGACTGGCGCACAGGCGCGAGGGTCGCACGCGCCCCGTCGAGACCGAGCGCCTCGAGAGCCAGAGCCTGCTGCACGTCGCAATACGGGAGATAGTCCGTGTCCTCGAGATGATGGGGTGTGGCGAGGACGACGCGTCGCTCGAGGAGAAGAGCCTGCTCCCAGTCCATGTCCTGTGGGGGCGGGAGAGCCTTGTGACCGCCTCGTGGCACGCCAGCCCGATGCATCTCAAGAGCGAGCTCGTCGTGCAGGGAGCGAGGACTGCTGCGGTCCGGGGGGCAGACCGCGAGGGGACAAGTGAAATCGGGGAGGACGACCACCGCCTCGCCGAGAGAACGCACGCGATGAAACGGAAAGAGCCGGCACCCCGCGGGCTTCGCCTCGGGGCCTCCAACCTTGTGCAAACGACAGCGGTCCTTACGGTCGAGGAACCAGCACGCCTCGAGGGGCGAGGACACGCTGAGCATGGAGCCACCGGCGAAGCCGGGCCTCGCAAAAAGAGACGCCCTGGGCAGTACGCGCTCGAGGGTCACCAGTTCGCGACTTCGGCCGATGCCAAGCTCTGCGCCGCGACAGCAAGGTGCATCGCAGGTCTCACACTCGTAATCGAGGAGCCCCGACGGGAAGGGAAAATGAATCGGTCTTCCCCCGAGGAGATACGCATGCATCGTGCTTACTCTGCGTCAGAGCGGCAAGGGAACACAAGCCATGAAGGACGTTCAGGGAACTTCACCGGGGGCGTCCTTCCCCTCAAGGGGCGGGGGAGCACTCCGCCTCTGGGCACGAGCAAGCGCCGGCGACGCAGCGTATGCGGCCAAATCGGCTCGCCTCGGGGGTGCTCGCGCATTCGCCATCATCGATGCAGGCGGTCACTGTGCTCGTCGATTGCAGCACATAGGTGCCGAGCGGGTCGTCGCTGAGCAGTAAAACGCGCACCCACACTTCGGTGCCGAGTGCCACGAAAGGAACGAGCAACTGCCGTTCGATTTGGGGGCCGAGCTCGGGGAACCCTGCCCCTTGCAGCATGTTGCCGCGTTCGTCGTAGAGGGTGACGAGGTAGGTCGCGCTCGCGGTGCCGACTTGCTCGAAGGCGAACGTCAGGTTGCCGTTTGCTGCGGCAGTGACCCGATACCAGTCTTCGTCGCCCTGACAAGCATAGGCTTCGCCTGGCAGCAGCCCGCTGTGGGCCTCACCTCGATGATCGGCGCTGCCCTCTGCGCCGTCGGCGAGGTCGGGAGAACACCCAGCGAAGGGCTCGGCGCAGATCCCGTCGCGGAAAATCATGACCTCAGGAGGAAGCGCGCTCGGCTCCGCTCCTGGAGACCACCGAGGCATGAGGCACACCTCTGCCGCAGCAGAGCACTCGTCGTCAGTGCGACAGGGAGAACCCGTGCGCCACTCGAACCGATAGTCGAGCCCCTCTGACGGCAAGCTCCCACTCACCTCGAGTTGCGCCACATGGCGCCCCGTCGTGGCGAGGGCAACAGTGGCGGCCTCGACGCCATAGAGCTCCGAGTTGGCGATGGAGACCCCCTGTGTGTCGCTCGGTCCAGCGAGACGGAGGTCAAGGTCGAAGGTGCCCGCCGAAGAAGCGTCCCACACCAAGAAAGCCTGCATCCCTTGCCCCTGAAGACCCTCCACAGCGACGTACACGGGGGCTGTCGTGCACAGATGGCCAGCGACGGC
Source organism: Myxococcota bacterium (assembly GCA_049429145.1). Classification (GTDB taxonomy): domain Bacteria; phylum Myxococcota; class UBA727; order UBA727; family CAYLZW01; genus JBMTAX01. The sequence goes on along the minus strand of JBMTAX010000112.1, from coordinate 6,229 downwards.
CCGCTCGCCGTCACTGGCGATGGCGGCGGTGGCCGGGGAGTCGTTGCCGAGGTCATCGGGCTCGCATCCCGCGGGGTCGGTGATGGGGGCACCGCCGTCCACGCCGCCATCTTGCATGTCACTCCCGGACGAGTCGGGCCCACTGTCGTTGTCCGGCTCTTCTCCCGTGGCAGCCTGCACGCAGCGCCCGCCCTCGCAGCGCTCCCCTCGGGCACAATCGTAGGAGAGTTCGCAGCCCCCGGCAGCGGCGTCGAGGCGCTGCTCGCAGCCTGCGAGGGAGAAAACGAAAGCCCACTGGGCGGCGACACGGAGCGCGCAAGCCGACGAGACACGAACCATAGAGGGACGCTACCAAGCCGCAGGCAGAGATGCTCGTCTGCGGTCATCACCAGCGAGCGCCGAGCGCCAGAGTGCCGCTCGCCTCAGGGAGACACCAGGGGATTCAGTGCCGCATCCGTGGTCGCCGCGCGACGGTGGACGTACATCTTCATCGACAGAGACTCTCGCGAGCTCCAGACCGCCACGGGAGTTCCATCAGACAACAGCTCGAGGTCGATCCACGGGTCACGATCGAGGCCGGGCTCCAGCAAGAATCGATGGGCACGCTGCATGTCGCCCTTCGGGATCTCCACCAGAGAGACTCCAGGCTGCTCGTCGAAAGAAGGTAAGCCGAGGAGACGCGTCAACACCCACAACGTTCCGTCGGCGGCTCTTCTCACGACGGTAGCACTCGGCCGCTCGACGAGCGCGCTACGTGACAGCAACGGCGTCGGTGCCTGCAGGTCGAGGGTGCCCCGCAAGAGCCTCGCCTCGCCGTTCGCCACCGAGAAAACCTCCACCTTCCCGTCGCCCACCGGCAGCAGCGTGCTGTGCCAGCCGTCGACGAGTTTCTCGAGGGGAGTCGCCTCGACAACCTGGAACAGGCTCTCTCCTTTTGGGCGGATCGCGATCTTGAGCTGGCTGTCGATGTAGTTCCAGTTGCAATAGCTAGCGACCACGGTGCCGTCGGTGACGATGACGTCGGTGGACATGGTGTAAGAACCCCCTGCCCGCTCATCGATGTCTTGCTTGTCAAAAACTCCATTCACCTCGACGCCGAACGCCGCCACACCCGAGGGCCGCGTGGCGTAACGGAGCTTCTCGTTCTTCGTGTAGTAAATGAGGTGAGGCACACCCTCGTTGTCGACGGTGAGGTCGCCGGCGAGGCCAGCGTTGTCCCCGAAGGCGACTTCCTCGCCGTGCCACCCCGGACCCATACCCGTCTGTGGTGGCGGTGGGGGCTTCTCCCCCGGAATACGCACCTTGGGGGGTGTCCTGGTGACCTTCGCGCCGAGGCGTGCCCCCGCGGTCGCCATGCGTTCGAGGTCCGCGGGGCGATGGGCGAGGCGCAGGGTTTTGTCATCTTGATCGTAGTAGGCGAGGACAGGAACGCCGCCAGGGGCAACTGACAAGCGCAGATAAGAACCGACAGCCCCATCGGACTCGACCACAGAAGGCGCCCCGGGCACCACCGCCTGCGGCTCGCTTACGGCGTACAGCACATCCCCGAGGTCAGCGTCTGTCCAGGCGAAGTGAAGCCGGTCTTGCGCATCCACTTCGACGTTCGCGTACCAGCCGGTGCCGAGGACGCGCGTCTGCCCCGGGGCGGGTTCGCGCTCAGGTGGCGTCGCGACGACAGTCCCGACTTGCGCGGCGGGAACGGTGCTCGTGCCCAGGGTGAGGGAGCGTTTGCACCCGACCAGGGTCAGAGCGTGGCAAAGACCGATCGCGACCCAAAAAAGTGAATGTGGTGACGGGACACAACGCATGACGACGGGGCAACCTCCCTCCACCCTCTGAGAGGACGGACATTGGTACCGAAGGTCGGTCTGCGCAATCCCCCGCTCCACGCCGCGCAGCGAGGGCCGATGCAGAATTCTGCGTTTCGGATGCGTGAGATGAAGATCGGGCTTTACAGGTGGGTCAACGGTCCGCTAAGAGCCTTCTCACTCGCTCGGCGTTGTGTGGGGCTATAGCTCAGCTGGGAGAGCGCTTGAATGGCATTCAAGAGGTCAGCGGTTCGATCCCGCTTAGCTCCACCAAAGTGATTCTATCGGGAGGCAACGCCTCCCGTTTTTTTTGCGCTGCGCTCGTCGAGACCGGCCTGCTACCGCACCTGTAACGCTGCGGTGGCGCAGGCACGTACGAGGTCATCAGCCACGTCGTCGAGCACGATGGGCGCACCAGGCTCGGCGAGGGCGATGAACCGCGCGCGCCCCTGGCGACGTTTCTTGTCGTACCCCATGCGGCTCACGATGGCCTGCACGTCGAGGCCCACTGCCGGTGGCGGCACCCTCAGGGCCCCGAGGCGTTCCGAAAGTCGCATGGCCACTTCGTCGTCGAGTCCCGCGGCGAGGCGACTGAGTTCCAGCGCGAACCGTAACCCTACCGCAACCGCCTCGCCGTGGAGCATAGGTGTCGACGTCAGCGCCGCCTCTGTCTCCACCGCGTGTCCGAAAGTGTGTCCGAGGTTCAACACGGCGCGCAGGCCACGTTCCTGCGGATCGCAGCGCACCACGGCGGCCTTGATGGCAACAGAGCGGCGGAGGAGGTGCTCCATCACGTCTACGGAAGCGTGACCTGCCGCCAAAGACGGGAGTCCCTCGTCGACCGTGGCGGCGGTGCCATCGAGAGGAGCATCGGCAGCGAGAAAGGCGTGTTTCAGCATCTCTACCGTGCCCGCGACTCGCTGTCGTGAAGGCAGCGTCTCGAGGAAACGCGGTTCGATGAAGACCTCGTCAGGGAGATGAAAGGCTCCAAGGAGATTCTTGCCCGCCGCGAGGTTCACAGCGGTCTTCCCTCCGACGGAGGCATCGACCTGGGCCAGCAGCGTCGTCGGCACAGCCGTCCAGCGCATGCCGCGGAAGAGTGTCGCGGCCACGAACCCGACGAGGTCAAGGACGGCCCCGCCACCCACGGCGACAACCTGCCCGTCAGGCGAGAGACCGGCCGCGACGAGGTCAGACGCGAGGGAGGCGACCATGGTGAGGGATTTCACGCCCTCGCCCCCCGGTAACGACAACATGGGCCACGACGCGTACCGCGCCCGCAGGGCGGCAAATGCGGAATTATCGATGCAGCCCTCGTCGACCACCAGCACCCCAGTCGCCTCGCGGGGGGGCTCCCAGGCAGCAATGCCCCACCTGATGAACGACGGCGTCGTGGAGGGGCGAACGGGCCGCTCTGGCGCCCGCAACACCGCGGCCAATCGCGAGGCTGCCTCTTGTAGGGTCGCACCGCTGGTGTCGACTGTGGTCGACGCGAGGGCCGCCCAGTGGAGCCTTCGGGCCTCGAGCAAGGGCCGGAGCCGTTCGAGATCGAAGTTTCCGTCGGCGTCCTCGAGCAGAGGTCGTCGAGGTGCCCCTTTGCTGGCGAGGCGAGCCTGCAGCGCAGGCACCGTAGCGTCGAGCCAAACCACCCTCGCGCACCGCGCGAGTTCGTCACGGGCGGCCGCCGGCGGGACGAGCCCAGAGCCGGCCGCGATCAAGGCTGGGGGGCCACGCAGCACCTCGCGGAGCGCGTCGAGCTCGGCGACCCGCAAGGCCACCTCCCCGCCGTCGTCGAGGAGCGTTGCGGGTGAGCGACCCGTGCGCGCAGCGATGCACTCGTCGAGGTCGATGGTGGGCACGGCAAGTTCATGCCCAGCGAGCCGGGCGATGCTCGACTTTCCGACCCCGGGTGGCCCGACGAGCACGACGGAACGCCACAGGGATGTCACGCCTCCCCCGAGAACGAAGCCTGGAAGTGCCGTCGTACTTCGTCGAGACTATCGCCGCCGAGCTTCTCGAGCAGCGCATCGGCGATGACCAGGCAGATCATCGCCTCGATGACGACTCGGGCGGCGGGCACCGCGCAGACGTCACTGCGCTCGAGGAGCGCCGGGGCCGCGTCGCCGGTGCGCATATCCACCGTGGGGAGCGGGCGCATCAACGTCGGCAAGGGTTTCATCGCCGCGCGCACGACGACGGGCTCCCCATTGGTCACGCCCCCCTCCAGCCCCCCTGCGCGATTCGTCGGACGAACGGGTCGACGGTTAGGCCCTGGTACAATGAGGTCGTGGCAGCGACTGCCCCGCAAACCCGCCGCACGGAATCCGATACCCACCTCGACGCCTTTGATGGCAGGCACGCTGAGGACCGCCCCCGCGAGACGTCCCGAGAGGCGCTCGTCCCATTGGGCATACGACCCGAGGCCGGCGGGGCACCCAGTTACCACCACCTCGACGACACCGCCGAGGGTATCGCCGTCGCCGCGTGCTGCGTCGATAGCCGCGCTCATGCGGACGCTGGCCGCGTTGTCGAGACAACCCACAGGCGCCGCGTCGGCGGAGCGGGCGAGAAGTTCTGCCGAGGGAAATTGGGCCAGCGCAATCCCGGCCTCTTCCTCGAGGAGCGGCGAGCACTCCCCGCCGAGGGCGAGGACATGGCCCCCTACCTCGACATCGAAGGTCCGCAGGAGCTCGCGACACACCGACGCCAAGGCGACGCGCATGGCGGTCTCTCGCGCCGAAGAGCGCTCGAGCACAGGGCGACCGTCGTCGCTGCCGAGCTTGCTCATTCCCGCGAGGTCAGCGTGGCCCGGCCTTGGCACCGAGAAGGGCGCCCGCGGCTTATGGTCTGCGTTCTCGAGGATGACCCCGATGGGAGCTCCAAGCGTCACTCCGTCGCGCACGCCACACAGAAACCGCGGCACATCGGTTTCTTTTTGCATGCGGACCGAGCGGCCGTAGCCCCGTCGTCGACGGTCGAGCTGTTCCTGCACCCGCGCCTCGTCGAGACGAAGCCCGGCAGGGATCCCCTCGAGAATGCCGAGCAGTGCTTCTCCGTGACTCTCCCCGGCCGTGCTCATGCGAAGTCGACGCAGCATGCGTGTCAGGTAGCGCGAGCATCGCCGGCGGCAAAGAGGACGCTGACGCTGACCGCCCTGCCCGTAGTCAGGCTCCGAGCAGCATCTCCAAGGCCTCGTAGAAGCCTGGAAAACTTACGGCCACTGCTGACCTCTCAGGTCTTGGGCTCTCGACGCCGAGGCCGGCATGCAGTGCTTGAAACGCCATTTCCACCCGGTGATCCCCCGACGCCTCGACCGCTCCACCGAAGAGACGATCGCGAGTGCCCGCCACCGCGGCGTCGTCGCCCGCGATCGTCGCCGACCCACCGAGGGCGCAGAGGTTTCGCACCACCGAGGAGAGCCGATCGGACTCCTTGACCCGCAGCTCACCGAGACCGGCGAAGTGAGAGGTCCCTTCGGCGATGGCCGCCAACATCATCAGCGCGGGAAACTCGTCGATGAGGGAGGGCGCCTCGGCTGTCGTCGTCGACACGGCCCGAAGACGCCCACCTGGCGGCGGCGCGATGGTCACTCGCCCAAGCGGCTCGCCGAGATGAACCGCGTCGATCGCGACCTCCACGTGCGCCCCCATGCGCCGGAGCACGTCGAGGAAACCGATCCGGGTTGGATTCAGGCCAATGCTCTGGCCCGAGAAGGTTCTTCCCCTCGCTAAAGTGGCGACGACGAGCAGCGCGACCGCGGAGGGATCACGGGGTACCTCGAGGGTCCAGCCCCCGCGCAGCGTCGTCGGCCCGCGCAGCACGAGCATGTCTCCCTGGTCTTCGAGGTCAGCACCCAGGGCGCGGAGCATCCGCTCGGTGTGATCGCGTGTACGCGCCGGCACCTCGAGATGCAGCTCGCCCGGGAGGGGCAGCGCCGCGAGGAGCACCGCCGACTTCACCTGGGCGCTCGCCACCTCGAGACGCAGGGAGTGCAGGCTCTTTACCGGGAATGGCCTGGGGGTCACATGAACGGGCAGCGTGCCTGCCGGGCTCGTCGTCATCACAGGGCCTGCGAACAACTGTGCGAGGGGGTCCGCAACCCGGCCCATGGGTCGCGCACGGAGAGACGCATCGCCCACGATGGTGGCAGCGCGCTGCTGTCCACAAAGCCAGCCGAGCAGCAACCGCGCGGTGGTGCCGCTATTGCGGGCATCGAGCAGTGGCGCGTCCGTCGGCCATCGACGAGGCCTCTCGAGGTGAACTTCCTCCCCCTGCACGCGCACCCCGACGCCGAGCGCCTGGAGGCACGTCACGGTCGACATCACGTCCTCGCCAGCCCCCGCCCCCTTCACCACGGCGCCCCCCTCAGCCAGCGAGCCAAGGAGAAACCCACGGTGGGCGATCGACTTGTCCCCGGGCAG
>JBMTAX010000111.1:0-8078 GCA_049429145.1 Myxococcota bacterium | reverse complement strand
AGCACCGGGGAGAAGGCCAGCAAGCGACGATAGGCCTCGAGCTGCAGTGCCGACCCGTCGGTAGAAGGCTTCGGCGGAGCCGCGCTCTTCTCTTCGAGGAGGAACCTCATGTGCACGGAGCCGATAACCAACTCATCGCCATCGACGAGCACTTGCTTGCGCACCCGCTTGCCAGAAACCAAGATCTCGGCACGCCGGTCCGTGGTGGCAATGCTGAAAACCCGTCCGTCATAGGCGATGTGAGCTGCCACAGCAGGCATCTCCGCGACTGCCAGCGCCACGTCGCTCTCAGGGTCAGAGCCGATGGTGGTGAGGCTCTTGTAAACCGGAGTGCGGGTCTCGCTGCCGTCTGGGTGCAGGGTCACCAACGTCGCCATAGCGGGACCATACAAGGGGTCGGGGTGGGGCGCCACGCGGGAACGCGCCCTGGTCCACCAGAGAGCGATGTCGAGCACCCGCGAGACAAAGACAGGACGGCCCAAAGTGGGCAAGTCGCGACCATAGGCACCCTGCCCGGCTGGCTGGGCTACTCTTCGTCTGCGAGGCGCCGCAAGAGTTTTCGCGCCTCTTCGCCCTCGGCTCGGCGCTCGGTCTCCGTCGACGATAGCTCGGCGGTCTCCCTGCGGAACCACCAGCCGTCGACCACCCCGTAGGCGTATGCCGATACGAAGCCAGCGAGGCCCAAGACGCTGCCGATCCAGGCAACGCTGTAGCTCTGTTGCTGGACCACATCGTGACGCGAGGCGCTGCCCAGTTGACCATCACCGAGGTCGATCACGAGTGCCGCAAGACTCCCGCCGAGGTGAAGCGAGAGCAGCACCCCTTGGAGGATCCCTATGACGAGAGCCTTGTCACCGTCGTCGTTGAGCGCTTGCGGGAGCCCCAGAGGGAGAAAGATCACTGGCAACGGGAGCTGCCGCACGACGCGCTCGCGCTCGATGATGACTGCCCCCGTCGGTTGCTCGGACTTCTGTCGTTGCTGCTCTGCTTCGATGTCCTTGAGCTTCTGCTGCAGGATCGCCTTTCTCTCCTCGTACAGCTCGCTCACCGGCGGCGGAGTGCGAAAAGGGTCGAGCTCGTAGTTCGGCTCGATGTAGAGGAGGGCGTCGAGCATTCCCTCTGCTTCCCGCCGTTGACTCGTCTGGAAGTAACAGACCCCGAGGATGCGATACGCATCCACCAGCTGCTTGTCATCGTCGAGCACACCGGGGACAGCGACAGGCTCGAGTTCGCTGATGGCGGATACGCAGTCGCCATAGTCGAAGCTTGCGACACCGCGCCGGTACCGCTCGGCGGGACCGCCCTCTTCGCCTGCGAGTTGTGATGGCCCCTGTGCGTCGTTCACGCGCAGGACTTGCTCAACCGGAGGGGGCGGGTCCAGGGTTCTGCCGCGGGCTGGTGCGCAGAGGAGCAACACACACAACGATAAGGTTGCACGCAGAACAGGACTATGGTGCTTCTGCACCGATCGGTCTTCGTTCGCCGTCTCCTCGAGGGATTTCACCATCGGCGTCAGGTTCTAGCACGACCTGCAGGTCTACGGTCTGCCCAGCCTCCAACTCGGGGCGAATCCAACGGGTGCGATAGCCTGGGCGGTACACCATCACCTCCGCGGTGGTACGCGCGACCAGTCGCGGAAATGGCACGACGATGGGGCGCTCCAAGCTCTCGCTTGCCGCCCCCTTCGGCAGTCCCTCCACCGCGATCTCTGCGTCGAGGGGCTCGGCCCGAACGCGCAAATAGGCAGGTTTGGCCTCATCGAGAGAAACGCGCAGCTCCGGAACCATTCCCTCGGCGGGCACGTCGACCTCACGGACCTGCGTCTTGGCGAAGTCATGCTCGAAGCGCACCTCGTGTCGCCCGGGGGCTAGACTGAGTTCCCTGCCGATGGCGTTACGCGCGACCTCGACACCGTCGACGAAGATGTTTGCCCAAGGGCTCGCCACCACACGAACTCGTCGGAGTAATGGTGGCGGACGCTTCTGCGGTGGCCCCTTGGGACCGGGCCGACGAGCGTTACCCCCCTGGCCCCCCCGATCGTGGGCCACCACGGGAGCGGGACTCGGGTCGGTGCTTGGTGAATCCACGGTCCCGGGCTTCTCGAGGGAAGCGAGCGACCCAGACGGGTCGGCTGCAGGCGCCTTCGCAATGCCCCGTGCTCGCGCTGCGGCCTCGGGAAGAGCTCGGGCTACCCACGCACCGACCATAGCGACGGCGGCGATGAACGCGATGAGGGCCGTGGGGAGCAAATAGCGTCCGAGACTCCGGGACGAGCGCGGCAGGGTCGTGACGAAAGAATCATCGAGGCGTTCGTCGCCCCCGTGCCCGATGGTACGCGCGTGGGTGCTGTCACCAGCACTGCTACCGTGGAGCTCGTCGTCATCGTCCGCCCCAGCGATCTGCGCTTGCTCCAGCAGCGCTGCCGCGGCGGCGTCCTCGGGGTGATCAGCCATGACGCGTGCGAGGCACGCGATGGCACGGGCCCGTGCACCCTCGTCGAGAAGCGCCCGGGCCCTGTCGAGGAATGCCTCTCGGACCATACCGCGGGCGCGAGCGAGCCCCTCCTCGGGGCGAACGAGAAGTTCGGCGCAGAAGGCAGATTCGATGGAAAGACCTGCCGCCTTGACGACGGACTCCAACGCAGCCGCCAGCTCGGCGGCGGAAGCGTAGCGGTCAACAGGACGGCGCGCCATGGCCCGGGCGATGACCCTCGCTAGGTCGTCGGAGACGCGAGGAGCTCGCTGCTGGGCAGGGGGAGGCGCGGCCTCGACGATGGCGCGTAGCAATGCATGAGGTGTGGGGGCCTCGAACGGCAGCACCCCCGTCGTCAACCAGTACAGCACCGTCCCCAAGGAGAATAGGTCACTCCGCTCGTCGCACGGCAGCCCCTCGATAGACTCCGGCGCCATATGGGCTGGGGAGCCGAGCAACGTCCCGGTGATCGTGAGTTGCTTCTGGTCGACGACCTGCGCGATGCCGAAGTCCATCAGCTTCAGCACCCCGTCGCTGCGCAGCATAATGTTCTCGGGCTTTACATCTCGATGGATGACCCCCTGCTCATGAGCATGTTGCAACGCACGCGCGATGCGGGCGACCACTAGCGCGCCGACCTCGGGTACCTGCCAGTAGCGATCATGCTCTGCGGCGTGCCGCAGGGTCTCCCCAGGTACGAACTCGCAAACCAGGAAGCCCTCCCGCATCTCTTCGGGGTCTTGATCGGGTCCGCCGGGTCGCTCGCTCAGCGTCGATGGTTCACCCGAGTAATCGAAGACCTTGAGGATGTTGTCGTGCTCGAGGCGCGCCACCGCTCGCGCCTCACGAGCGAGACGAGCACGACACTCTGACTTCTGCGCCAAAAATGGATGGAGCACCTTGATCGCGACGTCGCGCTCCAAACGCTCGTCTCGACCGCGGTAAACGACGCTCATGCCCCCTTGGCCGACCTGTTCGACAACGCGGTAATGCATGAGCTGCCGGCCGAGCAATGGGTCACCTACCGGCTCTCTCCGGCGTGGCGCGCGATCGCCATCGGTGAGTTCCATGGTGGTGGTCACCGCTCAGTTATCTCCTAGGCAGATGCCTACGCCGCGAGCAGCAGCGACGAGGGACGAGCCGAGATCGACCGGCCGACTGGCACGGGTGAGGTCATCGAGCGGCACGGTGACGACGTGCGGCGTACGCAGAGCGACCCCTCGTCCCCACTCGCCTCGCATCACCGCATCGGCGGCCTCGACGCCGAACATCGTGGAGAGCGTTCGGTCGAACGCCCTGGGTGTCCCGCCGCGCTGGAGATGACCGAGGACGGTGACACGGGTCTCGTATCGGGTCCTCTCGGTGATCTGCTCTGCCACGAGCCGGCCGATGCCCCCCAGCTTCTCGAGCCGCCCCTGCGCAAGTTCTGCCGACAGTTCCTGTGTCTGCACCGCACCGCCCTTCGGGAAGGCGCCCTCGGCCACGGCGATGATCGAAAAGGTCAGTCCATACCGACGGCGTTCTTCGATTTTACGCACCACGGCGTCGATGTCGTAGGGGATCTCCGGAATCAGGATGACGTCTGCCCCACCTGCCACACCTGCGGTGAGCGCGAGATGGCCGGTATGGCGGCCCATCAGCTCCACCACCATGACACGGTCATGCGACTCTGCCGTGGTATGCAGCATGTCGATGGCGGTCGTCGCGGTCTCGACGGCAGTCCAGAAGCCGAAGGTGTAGTCGGTAGCGTCGACGTCGTTGTCGATAGTCTTCGGCACCCCGAAGACGGGGATGCCACGTTCACGCATCAAGCGCTGCGCGATGGCGAGGGTGCCGTCGCCCCCGATCACGATCAGCCCATCGAGACGCTGCGCGGTTACCTCGGCGGCGAGCTGTAGCGAGACATCGCGCAAGACCACCGCGCCGTCAGCGTCGCGCACGGGAAACTGAAACGGGTCGCCTCGGTTTGTCGTCCCGAGAATCGTACCGCCGCGGGAGAGAATCCCGCTGACCGCATCGAGGGTAAGGTCACGGACGCGCGGCGGGGCGGCGAGCAAGCCATTGAATGCGTCTTCAGAGCCCAGCACCTCGACGTCATAGCCACGCCGCAAGCGGTGCACCGCCCCACGAATCACGGCGTTCAGCCCTGGGCAGTCCCCGCCGCCCGTCACGATGCCCACCCGTTTTGGCGTGGCCATAATCCTCCCGCACCGGCACCCGCACGTCCGCGCGACCGTCCCCGTTCTACTGGATTTCCGTCTCGTTCGTCTCGCCGCGAAAAAGGCGAGCGACATGCCAAGCTCAAGTCAGGAGGCCATGAGCATAGATCGAAAGCCATCTCCGCACGAGCGGGGGAAAGCGTTTGCCCGGTGGCTGTGCTTGACACCTATAGGGGGGGCGCTCGAAAACCCGGTCACATTGCGGCGGCTTGGGCATAGCCGCCGCAGGGCGTGGGGTGAGCGAGATGGCAAAGACGGTTCATGAGTTCTTTAAAGCGGCGGTAGCGAAGAGGCGGCACAACGTCGCTGCACAATACAAGGTTGCGGGCACCTGGCGGGACGTTACCTGGGCAGAGCTCGACACGCTCTCGAACCAAGTGTCTGCGGCCCTCGTGCACCATGGAGTGCAGCCTCGTGAGCATGTTTGCATTCTGTCCCATACGGTTCTCGAATGGATCATCGCCGACGTGGGCATTATGGGCGCCGGTGCTTCGACCATTCCCATCTACCAGTCCAGCGTTGCCGACGAGGTGCAATACATCCTGCATGACTCCAGCAGCGTGCTTGTCTTCGCGCAAGATCGGGAACAACTGGACAAACTCCGGGGCATCCGTGACCAGATCCCTTCCGTGAGGAAGGTGGTGTGTTTTGACGCAGAGGCAGTAGACCTGACGTCGCCGTGGGAGCTGTCGTGGCAGCAGTTCCTTGAAGATGGCGCCGCATTCCTACGCGACGACGACGCCGCCGTTTCGGCGCGTTCCGACGTGCTTGGCCCCGATGACACCCTCACCATCATCTACACCTCGGGCACTACGGGCCGCCCCAAGGGGGCCGTGCTGACCCATGACAGCATGATCGCGGAGGCTGACGCCCTCGAAAGCCTTGGCATCGTCACTCCCGAGGACGTCCAATATCTGTTCTTGCCAATGGCTCACGTCTTCGCCAAAGCCATCGAGGTGCTGTGGTTCCGCACAGCGCACATCATGGCGTTCTGGGAAGGTGATCAGGCGAAGATCATCGACAACCTCGCTGAGGTACGCCCCACGATGATGGCCTCGGTGCCACGGATCTTCGAGAAGGTACATGCGAAGGTCACTGGCGACATGAAGAACGGTGCCGGGCTCGCCGGGGTTCTCGGAAGGTGGGCCCTTGCGCAGGCCGAAGCCGCAGCCGCCCTGGAACAGCAGGGCAAGGCCGCAGCGGGCCTGTCATGGTCGCTGGCGAAGTGGCTCGTATTCTCGAAAGTCGAGCAGAAGCTGAAGGAACGTTTCGGCGGGCGACTACGCTTTTTCATCTCGGGTGGCGCCCCGTTGTCGAGGGACATCGCCTACTTCTTTCAATACGCCGGGGTCTCGATCTGCGAGGGATATGGACTGACCGAAACGTCGGCCGGAGCGACCATCAACCGCCCCGGTGACGTCAACATCGGGACGGTGGGCACTCCCCTCCCCGGTGTCGAGGTCAAGATCGCCCCAGACGGCGAGATCTTGATGCGAGGCCGCATCATCATGCGGGGTTACTGGAACAAGCCCGACGCCACGCGCGAGGCCATCGACGAGGATGGGTGGTTTCATTCGGGAGACATCGGTGTCATCGATGAGCAGGGACGGCTCCGTATCACCGATCGCAAGAAGGATCTCATCATCACCGCTGGCGGCAAGAACGTCGCGCCGCAAAATCTCGAGAACGGCCTTAAGTCTAAGAGCCCGCTCATCAGCCAAGTGGTGGTGCACGGCGATCAGCGCAAATACCTCACGGCACTGGTGACCATCGACGTCGACAATGCCAAGGGATGGGCTACCAAGGAGGGAATCCCTGGATTCGACTACGCAGCCGTCTCGCAACACCCGAAAATGCGGGAAGAGATTCAGGCGGTCGTCGCAGACTTCAACAAGGGGCTCGCGAGCTATGAGACCCTCAAAAAAGTACATATTCTCGACCACGACTTCGAGATCGGTGACCAACTCACGCCGACCATGAAGGTGAAGAGAAAGCACTGCAACGAGCGCTACAAGACGGTTTTCGAGAGCCTGTACGGAGACGGATGATGTGTAGTCCCCCACGGTCCGCGCACCTCGTTTTCTGCGTCGCAGTCCTGTGCGCGAGCACGGCGACCGCCCGCACCACCACTGCCGATCTCGCGAAGCAGAAGGGCCTCAACCTCGAAAAGACGCTGCACGCAGACATCGATGGCGATGGTCGAGATGACACCATTGGGGCGTGCAACGGCCGTGACGGTGTGCAGCTGTGCCTCTTCGCTGTGGGCGAGAAGGGCGCGTCGTGGAAAGCCCTGCTCCCTCCCGCTGGCGGCAAGCGGCTCGGGCGCGTGTGGGTAGACGACGTGGTGGGCTCGGTCGCAGGCGCGGAGTTGCTGGTCGAGGTGTACGACGAAACGCCCGACGAGAAGGTGAAGCGTGTGCGCATCTACGCAGGCTCTCCTGCACCTCGGGAGCTCTTTACCAGCGTCATCTACCTGCCCAAAGACAAGGGAGCGCGCGCGGAATGGGATCAACCCGACGTGACCAAGTATGGCGATGCAAAGCCGGGTTGGTTCTTTCGTGATCGCGATGGCGACGGCAACCAGGAGATCCATGTCCGTCGTCGAGCGAAAGTGATTCGGGTCAAACGCGAGGGCAAATCCGACGCCCGCCTCCTCGTCGGGGTGAACGAAGCGGTCTTCACTTTCGTGGGCGGTCCTGCGGATGGGCTTTACCGTGAGCAATCGGGGGAACACTTCGAAGAGTTCCTCACGCCGTTGGAAGTGCAAGGCGCGACGGCATCGTCGACTTGGCTACCCAAAGAGCAGCGGGCGGAACTCGAGAGTGAAGCCATGGCGGCAGCGGTCTACGGAGAGGGCGAAGGAAACGGTAAAGCGGTGGCCATCGATTACGCGCCCTACGTCGCCAAGGTGGCCGATCGCAGCCTCGACACCGCGTGGATCGCCGACCGCAAAGGAGGCAAAGGAGAGTGGGTCGAGCTCACCCTCGCCGCGCCTGCCACAGTGCGCATGTTGCGCATCGCGCCAGGTTGCCTCGAGGACAAGAAAACCTTCTCTTCGCACCACGTTCCCGACCGCTTCGAACTGCGACTCGGGGACGGGCAACGAGCCATCCTCGACCTGAAGACCCCCGCGCAGGTGTCAGGCGCCGTCGTAGCGGTCCAGCCCGTGAAGGTCCCCGGCAAGCCTTGGGCAGAGCAATACTTGGTGTTCCTCAACGACTCCACGCCCACCGACCGGGTGCGGCTCACCATCGAGCGCGTCCGTTCGCAAGGGCGTACGAACCTGGCGTGCCTAGCGGAAGTCGCCGTGCACTGAGTCGCGATATCCGTCTTCCGGCTCTGAGCGGAGCCTGCGCAGCATCCCCGCCATTCGAAGCTGGCGAGCCG